>JAIOTT010000162.1 GCA_021106655.1 Bacteroidales bacterium | reverse complement strand
ATTCCTACTTGCGGGGATACCATCCCCTTCTCCTTTAAAAATGATACTGTTTCCTGTAATTTTTCCATAAACCATATAATGAGTAAAATTCCCTTTACGACCTCGACATTGTGAACCTTTGTTCTTCTTTGTGAAGCTCTGTGAAGCTCTGTGGAATAGCTATTACACAAAGTTTCACAAAGACCACTCAAAGAACCACAAAGAATAACAAGATGCAAAAGTATACTATTTTTAAATATTAACAAGCCTTCAACACACTTCGGCGAGCTCAGTGTCCAGTTTGTGCTCATTGAGCCTGTCGAAATGTTAACTGCAACTGCCACTTCTTATAGCCTACTCTTCTGCTACAGCTCCTCCACCACGAACTTGTTCTTTATATTTCAACGAAGGTGATTTAATAAACTCACCAAGACCAAGTTTCTCCCACTTTTCATCTATGCTTTTTATTGTCTCATCATCAGATACAATTACGTTAGGCCAGTCACGTTCAAAGCCATCAAAAGCTTTTGTTTTCCTGGTGCCATCTATTGCTATCCCTGAATTATTACCTTGATATTTAAAAGTATAACAATCACGTTCAGGTTCAATATTATTAGCTGCATACCAAACTACGAGGCTTACATCAGAGGTGTCAATATTTTTATCAACATAAATGATAAAGCTTATATTTTCAACCAGACCTTCCTCAAGCAGACTTTTATTAAGTAGTTGGATGTGCTCTTTTTTGCTTTTTTTAATTGAAATGATAAGTACAGATAATCCGTCTAAAGCAAGCTTGTCATTAAGGCCAATGATTTCCTGATGAGTCTCAAGTATCTTTTCTTTTTCTATTTTGATTTCCTTATTTTCTTTTTTTTGATAATAAACCTCTTCCGGATATTTTGATGTTGCATCAATTCCAAGTTTACTTCCATAACCCATCCTCCTGCTGGAATGGTCGAGTACATCCAAAGGCCCCTTAATAATACTTATATGTTCATCCGGATCAACATTTTCACTGATCACTCTTGCTACTTCTTCATAATTGTGAATGTCAATATCTTCATTAATAACGATCATGATCTTGTTAAACATCATCTGCCCGGCTCCCCATAATGAGTTTAAAACCTTTATTCCCTGTCCGGAAAAAGATTTGTTTATTTTTACTATTACGATATTATGAAAAACACCCTCAGCCGGCATGTGCATATCCACAATTTCAGGTATCATGGTCATTTTAATGGGACTTAAAAATATTCTTTCCGTAGCCATTCCAATCCATGCATCTTCCTGTGGCGGAGTTCCGACTATTGTTGCAGGATAAACAGCATTTTTCCTGTGTGTTATACATGTAACATTGAATTTTGGGTAATGATCTGCAAGTGAATAAAAACCTGTATGATCACCAAAAGGACCTTCGAGAATAAGATCTTCAGCCGGGTCTACATATCCTTCAATAACAATGTCAACATCATCCGGAACCCTAATATCGTTTGTAATGCATTTAACAAGCTCCACTCTTTTATCACGCAGAAAACCTGCTAATATATATTCATCAACATTGTCGGGCAAAGGTGCAGTTGCGGCATAAGTATAGGCGGGATCTCCACCGAGAGTAACAGACACAGGCATCCTTTTTCCCAACTTTTTATATTCATTGTAATGACGTGCTGAATTTTTATGCAGATGCCAGTGCATACCTGTAAGATTCTTTTCAAATACCTGCATACGGTACATACCAACATTTCTTATGCCATTATGAGGGTCAATAGTATGAACAACAGGTAAGGTAATAAATGGGCCACCATCCTCAGGCCAGCATGTCAACACAGGAAGCTTAAAAAGATCAGCTTCCTTCATTATTATCTGCTGGCATTCTCCCTTTCCTTTAACATCTTTTGGCATCAGCCCTGAAAATTGTTTTAAGAGAGGTAATAGTTTGAGCTTGTTAAAGAAACCTTGTTGAGGTGAAACTAATCTGGAAAATATATCCTCCATTGTTTTACCAACTTCATCCAGGTCCTTCGCTCCAATTGCAGCACTCATTCTTTTTTCCGATCCAAAAGCATTTATCAGGACAGGGAAATCAAATCCTGTGTTTTCAAATAAAAGTGCCTTCCCTCCATTTTTGGAAACCCTGTCGGTAATCTCGGTGATTTCGAGGTGAGGGGATACAAATTCCTTTATACGGATTAGCTCGTCATTATCTTCGAGGAGGTTTATGAAGTGTTGTAAGTTTTTATATGGCATAAGCTAGTTTTTTTTCGAAAGTCCCGATAGGGATTTAATATAGGTAGATCTTGAATTCATCGATTAATATTAAGTGCCTTTAGGTACGATATTTTATTTCGTTCCTACGGAACTTAATTTCTTGTTTCTGCAAAATTTCTACCAATATTTTGTTCCTAACGGAACATCAAAAATAGGAATATTTCAGCTAATTAAAACAATAGAAAAGTGATAATTGTAAGCAGTTGCTGGTTCGTATGCAGATTCTGAAACAAGTTCAGAATGACTACCTCCTAATGTTGGCGCGGAAATGTTTTCGATACCTAAAAAAAAGAGAACTGTGAATATAAAAAAACCCCGGACACACAAGCATCCGGGGTTTTATAAGTTATATATTGTAGGTAAAAGGTACGATATTTAATTTATGGAAAAATTCCTTATACCTTACACCTACAACCTTCTACCTAATTCATTACTCAATAATATTGATCTTTCTTGTAGCAAATCCAACTTCAGTATTGATTTGAACAAAATACATACCTGGAGT
>JAIOTT010000366.1 GCA_021106655.1 Bacteroidales bacterium | reverse complement strand
TTTCAGTTAGTTCAGCTTGATTAATGCTGTTGATCTCACCGCACATTGCTCCCTGATATAAAGCTTGAATTTCGTCTTTGGTTACAGCCCTGTTATAAATATTTATGTCATCAATCAGTCCATTCCAGTAAAGACTGTAGGGTCCACAGCCAATTCTAAAGGCTCTGGCTGTATCGTTCAAAAAACTACAGTGACCTGCAGCTTTTAATAAAACCCCATCTCTATACGCCAACATTGAATCCTGGGAGTAACTGGAAATGAATAGGTAATGTTCCCATTGATCTACAAAAGGTACATTGGTTTCTCCTAATCTTCCACTTCCCATAATATCTCCAAAATCCCAGAAAAAGGAAGGTGTTCCATTATGATTGTAGTTAACCTGGATAGAAAGCCTGTCATTTACATCTTCAGGTAACAGGAAGATAACATTCTGAGATTTGAGGATATTGGCTTTCGACCAGAAACTAATGGTAATCTCTTTGGATGGAATAAAGGTGTTAGTAACTTCAATATAATCATCATTGCCATCAAAAGAATATGCACTATTATCATTACCCAACCTATCCATTCCTAAGATCGCTCCACTTACAGTTCCATTGTTCCCGTTTCCACTTTCATCCAAAGCATTACCATTAAAAGGATAACAGGCGATTAAGCCATCGCCTAAATTAATTTGTGCATTTGTAAAACTTATTGCACAAAGCACTAAAACTAAAAATAAAATTTTTTTCATGTTTTTAGAATTTTAAGTAAAGAAACTACTCTCAGCATTTTATTTATTATTGTTATTTTATCTTTTTTTCGATAAATCTCTTCAAAGATATTTAATCTTTTTAGAATTTTATAATGATATTAAGCAAATTTTTACATCTCCAGTTTTTTTTAACTCTCAATCTTGTATCTATCCATAACTTCTAAATACTTCTGTGTTGTTTTTAGATTCCCGAGGCCAAGTAATTTACTTACTGCTTCAATTGGTATTCCTTATCCAGCCTAATTGTTATAAATGTATGGCGTGATTGATAAAATGTAATATCTCTGGTAAGATTAGCTAATTTTTTGAGGAAGCTCCGTTAATATCATAATAGGCAAGCTAAATAAGTTAAATATTTGCACCTTTGTTATTTAGTCTGAATAATTCATAAGTATTGATAATATTATGGTTTTCTTTGTGTTCCTTCGTGGTAAAAAAGATAACCACAAAGTTCACGATGATTTACACAATGTTCACAAAGTAATTTCATTGTGTCCATAGTGCCTTCATGGTGTTCATAGTGGTTAAACTCTTTTTATTTTTAACAACAAAGTTATACAAAGGATTGTGCAAAGTACCACTAAGCTTATGAATTAATCAAGTTATTGATAATTCCGTATTGAATTAAATAATTAGTGAGCAAATGAAACCAAAAAAACTCAAGGAATCCTTTTATCTTCAGGATGATGTGGTGCTGATAGCCAGGGAGCTTTTGGGAAAGCATTTATTAACTAACATTGATGGGGTGTTGTGTGGAGGTATTATCACTGAAACGGAGGCCTATGCCGGAACCAGCGACAGGGCCTCTCATGCATATGGCGGGAAACGGAGCAAGCGTACAGAGGTGATGTTTCATGAAGGAGGGGTTGCTTATGTGTATTTATGTTATGGGATTCACTCATTATTCAATATTGTAACAAATGTAGAAAATGTTCCTCATGCAGTTTTGATCAGGGCTATTCATCCTATGACAGGAATTGACGTAATGCTCAAACGGACAAAGAAGTCAAAGGCAGGGCCCGGCTTTACTGATGGCCCGGGGAAATTATCAAGGGCATTGGGGATTCATCATAAACATACAGGAATGAGTTTGTTCGGGAATAAAATCTGGCTTGAAGACAGGGGCGTGAAGATAGATGAAAAGGATATTCTTGTTACACCACGTATTGGAATTGATTATGCTGGGAAAGATGCTCTTTTGCCGTACAGGTTTTTACTAAAGGGCAATAATTTCTAGGTTATATTAATCTGCGTTAATCTGGGAAATCAGTGGCTAATTCATGTTTTATATAAGGTAAAGTATTTACTATAAAATGACACGTTTATACTCTAATGAATCTCTTCCAAAATTGACTAATAGACCTAATTTGCACTTCGAAGCAGCAAGATAATTAATGACATATTTAAAATGCTCATCAACAACCCCTTCCTGAGCTTTAACTTCTAGAATTATATTGTCAAAAGCTATGAAGTCAGCAATAAAGTAATGAGATAAAATAATTTCCTTGTATTGTATGTCATATCTTTTTTCTCTTTCAAATGGGATTAATCGTTGTTGAAATTCAAATTGTATAGCATCTTTATATACAATTTCAAGAAAACCTCTTCCAATAGTTTTATGCACCTCCATACATGTTCCAATTATTTGATAGGTTTCCTTTTGAAATGGATAGTTGCTGGATTGGAAGATTTTTTTTGACATAATAAATTTTTATAGCCACAGATTACACAGATCTACACTGATTGCTTAATTTTCAATAGCAAGTTTTAATCTGCGTTAATCTGAGAAATCAGTGGCATTGTTTCTATATGTTTTATTATATATTGCATAGATTATACCGTCTGAATCAGTAAATAATTGATCCTATTAGAAGCTTTCAGAAATATTAGTAATGAAAAGTGTGTAGAGGTAACCTTTGTACTAGAAGTTTTTTTCAGGATAAAGATCATCCCACCATGCAGTTTGGTCTTTTAAGTACTTATCAAACCAGGCAAAAATTGTCTTTTGCCAGAGAATACGTTTTTTGAAATCCAAAATGTGATGGCCCTGGGATGCTATTTCTATCAGCTCAACATCTTTTCCTAATAATTTTAAAGCAGTGTATAATTGTCTGCTTTCTCCAGGTGGCACATTTGTATCAGAAGATCCATGTAATAATAAGAGAGGAGTGTTTATTTTGTCAGCCAGAAATAAAGGACTTTGTTCAATGTATAATTGTTTATTATTCCATGGGAAACTATTTGCTGATGCAACGGCACTATACAAATAGCCCCAATAACCTTCGCCCCAATAGCTTGAAATGGAACTGATTCCTGCATGAGCAACAGCTGCTGCGAAAATATCAGTCCTGGTTTGTAAAAGCATTGTCATAAAACCTCCATACGAAGCACCAATACAACCAACCTTAGTTTTGTCGATGAATGGATGTTCTTCCAGGATTTTTTTTGTTCCTTTGATTATCTCGTCTGCTACTGTTATACCCCAGTTGTTTACATGAAGGGCAGAGAATTCCTGTCCATAGCCAGTGGCTCCCGCTGGTTGAAGGACATAAACAATATATCCCTGGGCAGCAAAGAGATTTTTAGGATATCTTCCACCGAAACTTCTTTTTGTTGGACTTGTACCGCCATAGTAATACACAATTAATGGATATTTTTTCTCCGGTTCAAAATCAGGCGGGTAATAAATGTGGCCATCTATCGTCAGACCTTCATTATTTTTAAAATTCCAGTCTTCAGTTTTTCCAAATACAACATTTTTATAGTCTGATTCTTCAGGTTCACTAATTACTGTAATATTATATTCTGTTAAATTGATAAGATATGCTTTTGTAGGAGTTGAGATAGAAGAACCGGTATAAACAGCAAGTTCACCATCATTGTCAAAATCAATGTGATTAATTACATCCGGTCCGTCTTCAATTACTTTGAAAGAGTTGCTTTCAATTTCATAGCGATAGAGTTTTTTATATGATTTGTCTGCGCATAGGAAATAAATAATTTCTCCTGATTTATTCCAGCAAGCATTTCGAATGGAAGGGTTAAAATCAATAGTTATGGCATCAACAGTTTTGTTATTAATATTGTAAATATATGCTTGTGTGTCATAATTGTTTGTTGTTTTGCCTTTGCTCACATTTTCTCCCGTGCTTCCAAATACAGAGGGGCCGCCGAGTACAAGTAAAGACTTGTCGTCGAATGAGAAGCTTACCCTTGAAGACCAGTTATGAGTCCATATTGTATCGATAATGTTGGTTTGAAGATCAAGACGGAAAAGTACTTGTTTTGAATATGGACGTTCACTAAAGTCTGGAATATTATGAGTGAATAAAATATATCTTCCGTCATTGCTAATATCTTGAAGCGAAGTAGACAAGTTGCCGTAGGTTACTCTTTCTTTAATATGTGATTCAATGTTCACCTTATACAGAAATGTTCTGTTTCTCCACCATAGCCATCTGTCAGGCATACCTTCAAACTTTTTAATACCTGTTTTATTCAGTGTTGGCTTTTCACTAATGCTGTAAATGATAAAACTCCCATCCGGTGCCCACCTGTAACCTGAAAAGTTTTTTAGCTGTTTTAATAGTTTAGTTTCTGTGCCTTTGTTCATATCCATTAACCACAGTGTACTTTCCTTATCATCGGTAGTAATATATGAAATAATATTAGTTGATGACCATTTTAAACTGCTTATCTTCGAATTTCTGAACGAATGCATCAGAGAATGATCTTTGGTTTTTCTTATTTCAGTCCAGCTTGTACTTTTTCCATCCGGGCCTTTTGTTAGTTTATATTTTAATGCATAATATTTTCCATCCGGAGATATTGATGCTTTACTGATTTTTGCCCCTTCAAGCAAATGCCCGGTAGTCATTATCTGCTTTGGTGATATTGAAATATTTATACTTGCATCTTCATATTTTGCCGCAATTTCAATTTGTCCTTTAAGCTTCCAGTCCGTTTTACTGTCCTTCTCTCTAAGTGTTTTTACAATCAGGATGTGATTACCTCTTTCAAGTTTAATTTTTTTTGAAGCATTGCCGTAATCTTTCTTGTCTTTGTCAAAATTCAACTTATCAGCTATTTTTTCTCCATCAAGATAAACAATACAGAGTTGTGGTGTTTCAATTTTTATTTCAACTTCTGCCCATCTGTCTATAAATATGTAAGATCCATAATAAGCAATTGAGTATTCCTTGTTTGAATCTCTTTTACCAGGATGAACATATCCGCTTTTATCAGATGTCTCTTCTGTCCATTTTACTTTTTGTTTTTCATCCCAGGCAAAAGTCAATCCTGATACAGGATGAAGATCATTAATATCCGTATAAGCGAATTTCAGAAGCTCTTTATCGGAATAATTATCACCATTAATGTTTTCAATATCACTGAATGCCGGAAGTTTTACAGCGAAGTTCCCTGCTTTTAACCAATTTTCGATAATTATTGATTTTGTCTTATCATCATCATTTCCACCTTTGGAGTTCATGTAAACTATTTGGAAAATAATCAATAAAAAAGTTAGTTTTTTCATATTATTGCTTGATGTTTTTATTACCAAATTATACAGTTATCAGTCCATAGTCGATGGCTAACAGTTATCCATAAACAGCAATCAATTAACCATTGATCATTATCTACAATCAATTTTCCCAAAGATCCATAATGTTAATTTTATTAAAGCCCGGGGGTGGTGAAAATTCGGAGGCAGGGATTTGTTTTTTTTCAATATTGGTTACTGTTGTAATTATTTTGAAGTTCTCATAGTATTCAATTGTTTTTAATGGATAGCCTTTTTCGAACAATTCGAAGAATTTTGGCGAATTTTCAACTGACCTGTCGGATGTTATGTTTGAAAAACTCATAAAAAAGTTTTTGAACTTTTCAATGTTAAGTTCATCACTGATATCTAGCTTCTCGGCAATCCAGACATCTTCTCTGAGAATTTCATCTTGCCATATTTGATATTTGGCAGAACTGTAATCCAGTATATTAAGATTTTCAGATGTTTCTTTGATCTCAAGGTCATCTCCTTCATTAATCTTGTCACTTTCAATTTTATCTATTTTGTCCTGATACATTTTTTTGTACATTTCATGATGCTCGACAGGAATCTTTTTTAACATGTTTTCCATTTTGCTTTTCATTCCTTCAATAACATTTGTTTTAAAATCAGATAATGTTCCTGCCCAATAAGATTTGCTAAGCGGATTAATTAAATAAATTTCATTTGTTTCAAAGTTAAAAATTGCTATGTCTCTTTCTGTTGTAATTTTAATTATATTGTCCTGAATATAAGTGGTTTCAATTTCTATATTATCAAGTTCTTCATCTTTTTCACTTGTAATGACCCATCCGGCCATAAGCTGAAAACTTATTAGCAATAAAGCAATAAACGTAATTAATAGTTTTTGTGTTTTCATGATTTTAGATATTTGATTTGCATGAATTTTTTTAACAAAATTATGTATAATTTATCAGGATATTTAATCTTACAGATAAAAAATTGATATTATTCCTTGTCTGCTCCTGAAAAAAAATTATTTTTGCAAAAAAATTAATATTATGGCAAAGAAGGTAGATCAAACAGAAGATAGAATACAAATAGTTGAAGAAGCTTTAAGTAAGACGGAGAAATTTATTGAGAATAACCAAAAAGTAATCTCAATTGTTATTGGCGCAATTATAGTTATTGTATTAGGCTATTTCGGGTTTAATAAGTTTTATATTGAACCTCTTGAGAAAGAGGCTCAAGCGCAGATGTTTATGGCAGAGAAATATTT
>JAIOTT010000395.1 GCA_021106655.1 Bacteroidales bacterium | reverse complement strand
CATCATCAGTGAATGACTGGTGTGGAAATGGTGTTGGATCAACCTGTTATGATATTAATCTTAGTCAGTGGGTTGGTAACAAATCTGTTAAAGTAAAATTCGAATCTTATTGTTCCTATGGTAATAACTTGTTTATTGACGACATTAATATAGAGGCAGATGCTTACGACCTAAGTGCTGATTTTATTGCCAGCGATACAATTATCTGTGCCGGTGAAAGTATTGATTTCATAGATATGTCATCAGGCTTAGTAAATACATGGGCTTGGGAATTTGAAGGAGGTACACCAACAATCTCCAATCAACAAAACCCGACTTCAATAATATATAATGTCCCCGGGGTATATGATGTTAAACTAATTATTGGAAATGGTGTAAACACTGATACTATAATAAAAAGCGATTATATAACTGTTAACAGTTTACCTCAGATAACCACAAGTAATGACACTATAATTTGTTCAGGTGAATGTGTTACACTTTCTGCATCCGGCGGAATCTCATATCTATGGAGCACAGGCAATTTAACTTATTATATAAATGTATGCCCAACAACAAATACTACCTATTCAGTTACCATAACTGATAATAATGGATGTACAAATTCTGATGAAATAGCAGTAATTGTCAATGATAATCCCGGAGCTTACATTAGTGGCACTAAAACTATTTGCGAAGGTGTATGTACTGACTTATTAGCATTACCACCAGCAGGTGTTACTTATAGCTGGAGTACAGGAGAAAGCTCTAATCCTATAAATGTTTGCCCTACAGATTCAACTATTTACACTGTAACTGTTACTGACAATAATGGCTGTACTGGTTCTTATGATGCAGCGGTTAATGTTAATCCTGTTCCACTTGTGGATGCAGGAGCAGACAAAACAATAACCCAGGGTCATTCAACAACACTAACTGCTACAACTACAGGAGGCCAAGGACCGACATACGCTTATGTTTGGAGCACAGGTGATCAGACAGCCCAGATAAGTGTTTTCCCATCCTCCACAACTACATATACGGTAACTGTTACGGATATGAATGGATGTACTGATAGTGATGATGTTCATGTTCAGGTGAATGCTCAGATACCAAGTATTATAACACGGGTTGAACCACTACCTGGCTTATATTGTCCGGGCGACCCTGTTGTAGTCCAGATCAGTGCTACAAATGTTTATAATGTTGGAAGTTTTTCATTGGTATTAAATTATGACACTGCTGTACTTTCTTACCAGGGCTATACAGCAAATCCCGGCCTGGCTGTAGGTATTCTATTAGTAAATAACGTGGCCTCCTTAGAACAGGTGAGGATGACATGTTTTACTATATTTACCCCTATCAATATTGGTAATGACATTTTACTGGAATATTCTTTTATTCATAAGGGTTCTTCTTGTGATCTTACATGGAATACACCGGTCCAGGGTGATTGTGAATACAATGACGCGAGTCCTCAGCAACTTCCACTTCCTTCAGCATTCATTAATGGTAATATCACAGGATCTTCAGGACCGCAGGCAAGTGCTGGTAGTGATAAAAGCGTGTATCAGGGTTCTTGTACACTACTGACGGCAAGTGGAGGAGGAACATATGCCTGGAGTAACGGAGATCAGATTGCAAACACTGTGGTTTGCCCACCTGTAACTTCAACTTATACAGTAACTGTAACTGATGGAAATGGATGTACAGCATCTGATGATGTCATTGTTACAGTTAATTCTATTCCAACAACAAATGTTGAACTTCAAGGAAAAGTAATCTTGCAGGGTGCATATGCCGGAAGTGGAATTATGAATACACTGATCTGCCAGACGGATTCATTTCCTCACTCACAACCTTTTAATACAAGTCCATGGAATTATACAGGTATGGAACAAATCTCCTCCGTTCCGGCTAATGTTGTAGATTGGGTCCTTATTGAGATCCGTGATTCCAATGATGTAAATATTGTTCATGAATACAGGGCAGGGCTTCTGCTTAATAATGGACAAATCATTGACACAAACTTTACCACGGGTATTAACTTAACAACAATTTCATCAGCTTATTACTATGTTGTTATCCGACATCTTAACCACCTTCCTTTAATGACTGCCAATCCGGTAATGCTGCCGAATACAGTAGTTCTGGATTTTTCTGATACAACAAATACTCCATTGTATGGTGGTGCAAAAAATTCTGCAATTGAAGTGGAATCAAATGTTTTTGCTATGATTGGAGGTGATATTAACAGCGATGGAACATTAAAATACAGCGGTCCGGGTAACGACAGAGGATTAATACTTCAAAAGATAATTAACGAAAGTGGATCAACTATTATTACTACAATATTAACCGGTTATTACCAGGAAGATATTACTCTAGACGGTAAATTAAAATATAGCGGACCAGCTAATGATCCTTCACTAATTATCCAGAACCTTGTCAATTTGACCGGCTCTACATCCATCACTGTCATTTTCACAACACCTGTACCTAATCCGTAAGGAGTTTGGAGTCGTTCCCGGGCAAAAAAAAATCCCTGTATTGATACAGGGATTTTTATAATAGGGTTGATTTTATTATTTTACTGAATCCACAACAGCTTTAAAAGCTTCTGGGTGGTTCATAGCAAGGTCAGCAAGGACTTTGCGATCCAAATCAATATTCTTTTCCTTCAGTTTACCCATAAAAACAGAATATGACAATCCATGCAACCTTACTCCTGCATTTATTCTTTGAATCCAGAGGGCTCTAAAAGTTCTCTTTTTATTTTTTCTATCACGGTATGCATAAGAGAGGCCTTTTTCGTAAGCATTTTTAGCTACCGTCCAAACATTTTTTCTCCTACCAAACTGACCTTTGGTCTGTTTAAGAATTTTTTTTCGTCTGTGCCTTGATGGTACAGAATGTTTTGTTTTTGGCATAATTTTACATTTTTCACTTTAGCGCCCCATTTAGGGATCTTACAGCTAAGAGTAAATTAATAATTTATTTTCTTATTTGCGAAGCATATCTCTGATATTACTTTCATCAGCTTTATCCACAGTAGTGGCATACGTAAGATTTCTTTTACGTTTCGTTGACTTTTTAGTCAGAATATGACTTTTAAAAGCATGCTTCCTCTTGATCTTACCGGTTCCCGTAAGTTTAAACCTTTTTTTGGCACCGGATTTAGTTTTCATTTTTGGCATTAATTCTCTATTTATATATTAATTTATGGTGTTATTATTTTTTTGGAGATACTATCATGATCATTCTTTTACCCTCAAGTTTAGGAAGTTGTTCTACTTTTCCATATTCAGACAACTCCTGGGCAAATTTCAATAGTATTATCTCTCCTTTCTCCTTATATATTATTGATCTTCCTTTAAAGAAAACATCCACTTTAACTTTTGCACCATCACCTAAAAATTTAATTGCATGTTTTAACTTAAAATTAAAATCATGATCATCAGTATGAGGCCCAAGTCGTATCTCTTTAACAACTATCTTAGCTGATTTTGCTTTAATTATTTTTTGTTTTTTCTTTTGATCATAAAGAAACTTCTTATAGTCAATCACCTTACAAACAGGCGGATTAGCATTAGGAGATATCTCAACAAGATCAAGATTCAATGAGTCTGCAATTTCAAGAGCCTCCTTTAACGATAATATTCCTGTTTCAATATTTTCTCCTACAACGCGAACTACCGGAGCAGTAATTTTCTCATTGATTTTATGAGGATCTTCAGGTTTTCTATAAAACCTCCTGCCTCTATATGGTTTCTTAATTAAAGCTGCTATTGTTGTTTCTCCTTATCTTTAGATTAATAAATACTTTTATTGATACTTTAATAATATATAATATTAAGTCAGCGACTTATTTACCTCATCTTTCATCATTTCTGAGAAGCCCTCTATTGAATATGTTCCGAGGTCGCCTTGTCCTTGTTTTCTCACAGAGACAGTATTCTCTGACTCTTCTTTTTCCCCGACTATCCACATAGAAGGTATCTTTTTCAGTTCCGCATCACGGATCTTTCTACCAGTCTTCTCGTTCCTGTCATCAATTTGGGCGGTAACTTTAAAACTTTTTCTGCATATTTCTGATATTTTTCACTGATTGGCAATATGATAAGTTGTTCAGGAGTGAGCCATAGAGGGAATTTCCCTGCACAATGTTCTATCAGAACGGCTACAAATCTTTCCATTGATCCAAAAGGAGCACGATGTATCATCACAGGGCGATGTTTTTCATTATCACTTCCTGTATACTCAAGTTCAAATCGATCAGGGAGGTTGTAATCAACCTGTATAGTTCCTAATTGCCATTTTCTCCCAATAGCATCCTTTACAATGAAATCGAGCTTTGGCCCATAAAATGCTGCTTCACCAACCTCAATAACAGCGTTAAGTTCCGTTTCTTCAACAGCTTCAAGAATTGCTTTTTCCGCCTTCTCCCAATTTTCATCAGAACCGATATATTTATCATTATCCTTAGGGTCACGTAATGATATCTGGGTAATAAAATCAGCAAAATCAAGTGTCTTAAATATATAAAGAACTATATCTATAACAGCAATGAACTCTTCCTTTAACTGCTCAGGTGTGCAAAATATATGGGCATCATCCTGTGTAAATCCGCGAACTCTTGTTAAACCATGCAGTTCGCCACTCTGTTCATATCTGTATACAGTTCCAAATTCCGCATAACGAATAGGCAGATCTTTATATGAGTGTGGTTTGCTCTTATATATCTCACAATGATGAGGGCAGTTCATAGGCTTTAACATAAACTCCTCACCTTCAACGGGAGTTGAGATCGGATGAAAAGAATCCTGACCATATTTTTCATAATGGCCAGAAGTAACATAAAGCTCCTTTCTTCCAATATGAGGAGTAAGAACTTGTTCATAGCCTGCCTCTTTCTGAACTTTTTTCAAAAAATTCTCCAGCCTCTCCCTGAGTTCAGCACCTTTAGGGAGCCAAAGTGGTAATCCCACACCTACTTCCTGTGAAAAAGTAAATAATTCCAGCTCTTTACCTATCTTTCTATGATCACGCTTTTTTGCTTCCTCCAGTAAGATCAGATATTCAGTTAATTCCTTTTGCTTAGGAAAGCTAACCCCATAGATACGGGTAAGTTGCTTTCTCTTTTCATCTCCCCTCCAGTATGCACCGGCAACATTTAAAAGCTTAACAGCCTTAATATTTGAAGTATCAGGCAGATGCGGGCCACGACAAAGATCTGTGAAATTTCCGGATTCATATAACGTAATTGAACCATCCTCTAATTCTTTAATAAGCTCAAGTTTATATTCATCACCCTTATTGGTAAAATGTTGAATAGCTTCCTTTTTTGAAACATCTTTTCTGGTAAATCCCTGTTTCTTCCTTGCTATCTCAATCATCTTGTCCTCAATATCTTTAAAATTCTCAGAGGATATTACCTTATCACCTGTATCAATATCATAATAAAAACCATTTTCAATATCAGGCCCGATTCCAAATTTTGTACCAGGGTATAAATCTTCAATAGCTTCCGCCATAAGATGAGCTGAGGAATGCCAGAATGCTGCTTTTCCCTCATCATCTCTCCATGTAAATAATTTTACACTAGCATCACTGTTTATAGGTCTGGCAGCATCCCAGGGCTCACCATTTACCTTTGAACTAATAACATTTCGAGCTAACCCTTCACTAATACTTTTAGCGATATCCATAGGTGTAACACCTTCATCAAATTGTTTTACTGTATCATCAGGTAAAGTAATATTAATCATCCCTTTTTGCATTTTAAAAATTGGCTGCAAAGATATATAATTATCTGCTTTGCACAAACAAAATATTGCATTTAGCGACCTTTTCAACTATCTTTGAAGAAGATAGATTTTAATATTAACCAAATAACTTCAATAATCATGAAAAAGATCTACCAGAGTTTTGCCATCTTGCTTATAATATTCAGTAGTTTAACAGCTCAAACACCACAGGCATTCAAATACCAGGCAATTGCCAGAAACAATCTTGGTAACATTATTTCTGACCAGGATGTTTCAATCCGAATAAGCATTCTTGCAGGAAGTGTGAGTGGTACTCCTGTATATATTGAAACACATGCAGTTCACACCAATCACTTTGGTCTGGCAAATATTGCAATAGGAACAGGTACAGGAATTGGTGATTTTTCTTCGATTGACTGGGGGAATGATATTTTCTTTATTAAAACAGAAACGGATCCTTTGGGTGGAATTGCGTATACTTTAATGGGTGTTTCACAATTACTGTCTGTTCCTTATGCATTACATTCAAAAAATACTACCAATGTAAATGACGCTGATGCTGATCCTTCAAATGAATTGCAAAACATTAATAAAATTGGCAATCTCGTTGTCCTTAATCAGGGTGGTGGTTCATTTGTAGATGAAGTAAATGATAATGATACAGACTCAACAAATGAATTGCAAAACATTAATAAAATTGGCAATCTTGTATTCCTCAATCAGAATGGCGGCTCATTTATTGATGAGGTAAAAGACAATGATGCAGACTCAACAAATGAATTGCAAAAAATTGGCAAGATTGGAAACATTGTTATTTTATCAGATTCAGGTGGTTTTTTCATTGATGAGGTAAACGATGCAGATCATAGTCCAATAAATGAAGTTCAACATTTATCTCTGAATGGCAATGACCTGTCAATAACTGCAGGAAATACAATTACTTTACCAAGTGGAGGATTACCGGTTGGAACGACAGGTCAAACATTACGTTATTCCGGAGGATCATGGCAGGCAAATAGTCATTTATATAATGATGGTTACAAAATCGGAATTGGAACAACATCTCCGGTGCATAGACTTGATGTTTACGGAAGCGGAATAACAAACATTAGAATTAGCTCTACAAACCATTATACCGGACTGGAATTTGTGAGAATTGGTAACCAGTTTGAAGATTACAAGTTCCTGAATGAAGGTGATCAGCTTTGCTTATATGCTGACACAGAAGATTTCCAATCAACAAGCTATTACAGAATATTATCAATAAGAAGTAATGGAAATGTTGGTATAGGAACTACAAATCCAAATTTCAAGCTTCATGTCAACAACCCGAGTGGAACAGCTATTGTTGCAAATAGTGTTCCTGATACATCATGTGCTGTATTTGCGGCAAGTACAGAAGGTATAGGTCTTATTGCCGAACACAACGATGCTTTACATTCCAATCCAGCAATTTTGGCCACAAATTATGGAGCCGGTTCAGGAATTTACGCAGAAGCAAATTCCGCATCAGGAGAAGCGGTCTTTGGCAAGGCATCTGCTCAATATGGAATTAATCGTGCTATATATGGTTTGACTGAAAGTGCAGATGGCTATGCAGGATATTTTGAGGGTGGAAAAAACTATTTTGAAGGCAATGTTGGAATAGGAACTACATCTTCTCCTTATTCATTAAGCATAAGATCCACTTCTACAAATAAAAGCATCTATACTTTTAATCGATACAGCGGATCATTAGATAAATTTGGAGTATATAGTATTGTAAATTCTGAAGGTACCGGCGATAAATATGGGCTATATTCACAAGTAGATGGTAATCCGGCAGAAAATAATCCATTATACGGAGCTTATATATATACCAATGATAATGACAACTCAGGTAATACTTATGGTTTATATTCTGCCCTCACAGCCACAGGCACTGGTGATCATTATGCAATCTATGCTTCAACCAACGACGGTTATGCAGGGTATTTTGAAGGCGGACAAAACTATTTTGAAGGAAATGTCGGAATTGGTACTACCTCAACTAATTATTCATTAAATATAAAGACAAGTTCTTCAACTAGAAGTATAAGCACTGACAATCAATACAGCGGATCATCAAACAAATTTGGAATACATAACATGATAAGTTCTGATGGTACAGGTGACAAATTGGGAATATATACAAGGGTGGAAGCTAATCCTGCAGATAATTCCCCATCTTTCGGAGTTTATATAGAAACAGAAGATAATGGTAACTCAGGAGATATTTTTGGCTTGTATTCTATGATCACAACTTCAGGTACAGGTAATCATTATGCAATATATGCATCAACCTCAGATGGCTGGGCTGCTTTCATGAACGATGGTGATCTGTTTGTCAGGGATAATGTTTATATTGGTAATAGTACAGGTGCTAGTGGATATAAAGTATCAATCGATGGAAAAGTAATCTGTGAAGAATTAAAAGTGCAGGCTTCAATAGCCTGGCCCGATTATGTCTTTAACAAAGACTATCCCCTGACACCAATAAAGGAACTGGAAAAAAGTATACGCACAAACAAACATCTACCCGGAATGCCTTCTGCTGAGAATATTAA
The DNA here is from genome assembly GCA_021106655.1 of Bacteroidales bacterium. Classification (GTDB taxonomy): domain Bacteria; phylum Bacteroidota; class Bacteroidia; order Bacteroidales; family SMBSF77; genus SMBSF77. Next base: position 2,189 of record JAIOTT010000395.1, on the reverse strand, counting down.
TAAAGAAGGTATCACTCTTGGGGAAATGTCGACCAAGCAAATGGAAAAGATTGAAGAACTTACTTTATACATTATTAATATGCATAAACGAATCGTAAAACTCGAAACAGAACTCAACAATCTAAAGAATAAATAGATTTATAAGCATTAATAATTAACCATTAACCATTAATAATTAATAATTATAAGTCATGAAACGAATAATAATCTTTATATTAGTACTTTCCCATGTAATATGGGCACCCCTGGCAGATTGTCAGAGCATTGACAATTCACCTCAGTATATCCGCTCAATGAATGATCCCAATAATAAAGACTTCAAAAAGATTCAGCTTGAATTCAATAATTATTTTCAGAACCGGGATAAAGGAAGAGGAAGCGGATTTAAACAGTTTAAACGTTGGGAAACTTTTGTTGAGCCACGTTTTGGGCATTCAGGTATAATTTTTAATATCGCAGCTAAAACCATGGCAGAGTATATTGATTATACTTCAAACTTTAATGCAAACGCCTTACCTGCTAATTATGATCCGGGAAACTGGGTATCTATGGGTCCAAGCAATTACGTTCTTGGAAATGGATGGAACGGTGGTGTTGGCAGAGTTAATTGCTTTGCATTTCATCCAACAGACACAACTATATATTTTGCAGGGACGCCTGCAGGTGGATTATGGAAAAAAGACGGATCAATTCCATGGGAACCACTTACAGATGGACTACCGATAATTGGAATATCAGGCATAGCGATACATCATAGTATTCCTGATATTATATATATCCTTACAGGAGACGGTGATGGTGCACAAACCAAGTCGATTGGAATATTGAAAACAGTTAATGGTGGGCTTACATGGCAATCAACCAACCTTAGCTTTGGTATTTTAGATGACAAACATGCATATAAACTATTGATGCATCCAACAGATCCACAAAAAATGTTTGCAGTTTTCAATGATGGAATATATAAAACAACAGATGGATGGCAATCATTTTCAATAGTTAAAACCGGTTACTTTTATGATATTGAATTCAAACCAAATAATCCCGGAGTGATGTATGCTACAAATATGTACTTTTTTTACAAATCAACCGATGGTGGCAATACTTGGTCCAGTATGGCAACAGGCCTTCCAACCTCCGGTGCTTACAGAATTGAAATTGGTGTAAGCCCGGATAATAATTCTGTTGTTTATTTATTGTATGGACAAAATACCTTGAGTGAAACCAGGCCAGCCTTTGCAGGTTTATACAGGTCTTATGACAGTGGCTCATCCTTTAATTTGAAATCAGACAGTCCAAATATACTTGGGTATGCCACAGATGGCAATGATCTGAAAGGGCAATATTCATGGGATCTGGCTATTGCTGTTTCGCCAACAAATAGCCACGAAGTTCATATTGGAGGTATTAATTGCTGGAAATCAATGGATAAAGGGGTTACATGGACGATTACTTCTTTTTGGGATCAATGGACTCCAGGATATGAATATACACATGCAGACATACACGAACTTATATATCACCCTGGTATCCCAAACCGATTATATTGCGGAAGCGATGGGGGCATTTTTAGCACCTCAAATAGCGCAGCCAACTGGACAGACCACTCTGACGGTCTTGTAATTACGCAGTTTTACAGAATAGGTACTACCCCTCAGGACATTAACAAAGTTGTAGGTGGTACTCAGGATAACGGATGCAATACACTTGATAATGGTATATTTACTCACGATATTGGAGCTGATGGATTTGAGTCAATGATCGATTACACTAATATCAATATTTTATATGAATCAACTTATGCTACATTACATAAATCGACAAACAATGGTGTATCATTTATTAGTATCACACCTGATACTGTACATAGTGATATTTGGGATGTTGGATGGATAATGCACCCAACAAATCCGCAAACATTGTACCTGGGTCATACTGACATCTGGAAAACAACCAATGCAGGAAGTTCATGGTCACCCTTAGGCACAGGCAATACAACAACACTTAACTTTAAACAGATTGCACATGGAATAAATAACCTTGGAAGAATATATGGAGCTACACCATGTGACGTGTATATGACTAACAATTCGGGTACTTCATGGACAGATATTACTACAGGACTACCTGCATGGATAGCATATTTTAGCTATGTCGCAGTTAATCCAAATAATTCCTCAGTTGTATAT
>JAIOTT010000134.1 GCA_021106655.1 Bacteroidales bacterium | reverse complement strand
GTATTCCTCCATCATAGTTAGAGAAAAGGACAATGTTACCTGCAGGATCACATATCTGTGTTTGACCTTTAACAGTAGGAGAGAGACAGAATACTGCAAGCAGTAACACAATAATTGAATAATTTTTCATAGTAGTAAACTTGTTATTGTTGCCAATAAATATGTATTCCTATGTTGTTTATTAATTCCAGAGTTTTATGTTTATTTTTTATACTTTAATAATTCCGGGTTTTGTCTAGAATCTGAGATGTTTAAGATTTCAATATATGTTGAAGTTATAGAATAAAATATTAAATATGCACCTTCAATAATAACCCTAAAATTCTTATTGTTTGATATTAGTCCTAGTTGCGGATGCGTTTTAAGTCTTGAAATCGTTTTTTTTATTTTTTGATTTAGTTTTTTGCTAAACACGGTATTTCCATTTCTTTGGTAATAGAAATCAAGGATCTCAATAAATTCAATTTTGGCTTCCGGCGACCAGATTATTTTCCTTTTAGCCATTCCTCAGACTCTTTAAACACACTGTCATTGTCAATGAACTCACCCTTTTCAATTTTTTCTTTTCTTTCATGAAGAATGTTTTCCATTTCTTCATTTATATAAAACACTTTTTGTTTTTCAGTTTTCGAGTCAATAATGGTTTTAACAGCTTCAAGAAAAGAGAGGTCATTGATTTCCTGAAGTTTCTGAATGATTTGGTTTCTAATTTCTATGACAGTCATTTTAGTTAGTGATTTTATTACAAAGATTAGATTATTTGTTATTAATTATCCATTAATAATTATAACTCTAAATACTTAAAGTACTCAAGGCACTCCAAGTACTTCTTAGCACCCAATATATCTGGAAATAACCAATCTCTGAATCTCCGAAGTTCCTTCACCTATCTGCAGTAATCTTTGATCACGATAAAATCTTTCAATAGTATAATCTTTCATCAGTCCGTAGCCACCATGTATTTGAACAGCTTCATCAGCTACTTGTTTTGCAATTTCAGAGCAATAAAGTTTTGACATTGCTGCTTCTTTTGCAAAATCTTTTTTATTGTCCTTAAGCCAGCATGCTTTATATAATAAGTTTCTGGCAAGTTCAATTTTTGTTGCCATGTCGGCAAGCTTAAATGCATTTATCTGGAATTTGATTATTGGTTTGCCAAATTGTTTTCTTTCGTGCCCATAATTTAATGCCAATTCAAACGCACCCTGGGCCAGTCCAAGTCCCATGGCGGCGATTGATAACCTGCCATTATCCAGTGTACTAAGCATGATTTTTGAGCCTTGTCCGATTTCACCAAGAAGATTTCCCTCAGGTACTTTGCAGTCGTCAAAATAAAGCTCTGCTGTATCTGAGGCACGCCACATCATTTTTCCATGCATAGAAACTCTTTTAAATCCGGGAGTTCCTTTTTCAACAATGATTGTAGTGAATATTTTTTTTCCATCTTTTTCTCCTGTAACTGCTTGTACAGTTGATCCCACTGAAATTTCACTTGATGCATTTGTAATGAATATTTTAGATCCGTCAATGGTCCATTCACCATTTTCCAGTTTAGCTTTGGTCTTTGTTCCTCTGGAATCGGAACCTGCATCAGCTTCTGTAAGTCCGAAACCCCATAAGGCTTCACCGGTACATAATTGGGGAAGATATTTCATTTTCTGTTCCTCAGTACCATAATAATACAGAGGTCCAATGCCAAGGGAGTTATGAGCAGCAAGTGTTGCTGCCTGGGAGCTGTCGACTCTTGCAAGCTCTTCCACAGCAATTATATACGACAAGGTATCCATCCCTTGACCACCGTATTTGTCAGGCAGATACATACCAAATAATCCCAGCTCTCCTATTTTGCGGGTTAGCTCAATAGAAAACTCAGCTTTTTCATCAAGTTCCTGTGCAATTGGTTTGATCTCTCTCTCCGCAAAATCCCTTACGGTCTCCCGTATCATTTTATGTTCATCACTTAGTTCGAAGTTCATAATACTTTTTGTTAATTTGTTTAGTATCTACGGATTATCACCATTATTAGAAGTAAACCGATTATTAGTTATGGGTTCCGAGTTACGGGTTGCGTGTTTGGAAATCCATAATTAATCTCAGCCTATTCAATCTCTATTAAGGGTGTACTAGCTTCCACCATATCATCTAGTTTAACGAGGATCTTCTTCACTACAGCATCTTTTTTGGTCACAATGTTGTTTTCCATTTTCATTGCATCAATAATCAGGACAACATCACCTTTTTGAATCTTATCGCCTTCTTTTACGTTGATTTTGAAAATTCTTCCAGGCAGTGGTGCAAGTATATTTTTTTCTCCATCTGTCGAAACATCTTCTTCATCAGAAGCAGCCAGTTCACCATCAAGAAGGTCATTACGGGAAAAGAGGAATTCTTTGTCATTGATATTAACCTTTGTGAATCCATCCTCACCAGCAGATATTTTTGCTTTATAAGTTTCATTATTGATATTAACATCAATTTGCCCGGCTTCAATGGAATCGATCTTAGTATCTAAAATAACTCCTTCTATTTCGAGATTGTATTCATTTGGTTTATGCTCCTTAATGTTCACAACAATTGTTTTATCATCATAGCCTACATCTATCTTCGTGATGTTTCTCCAGTAGCCAATTGATTTCCAGATATCATGTTGCTGAGCTTTATCTTCAAGTAATTTTGTATTCATGCTATATAGCGTAAAGGCTGCCATAGCAAATGGATAATCTACTTCTTTCATATTATATGAGGTTTTTTTTGTCGTTTTATTTCCTTTAACTGCAACAGTACTTGTTGTTGCCTGATTTTTCATTTTTTCTACTTCTTCCTCAAATCTTTTCTTAGCCAGCCCGGACTTATAATCTCTATATTGACCTTCGTGCATTGCAAACTCAAGTAACTCTTCATCATCCTCGCCTGTATCCCAGTTATTTTCTTTCATTTGTTTGCGATAATCATCTAAAACATTCGGGTATGCATCCTGAGGCACGCCTGTATAGAATTCTTTGCCTTGTTTTTTTGCCAGTTCAACAATTTCCGGAGCCAGAGGACCGGGCAACTTGCCTGCTTTTCCAAGTATCATGTTCCAGGAGTTCTCATCTATCATTGAATATCTTTCTTCTCCCTTGGCCATTTGCACAATATTAAGCAGAGCAACATTTTTAACATATTGGCTGAATGGAGTTACCAGGGGTGGGTATCCTAGTTTTGGCCATACATAAGCAGTTTCATCAAATAATTTTACAAGAAGATCATCTTCAGAGAGCTCAGGCTTGTTATCGGCTTTGAGAGAAAAGTTAATAGCATCCTGTACTCCTTTCAGGTCAGCCATCAGGCTACCCATCATACCACCCGGAAGGCCGGAAGAGACCATAAGTGAGGAGAGTAATTTGTTTTTAGGATTGATGAAGTAACCCAGAAAATCATCCATAAAGCTCTGCGTCATAGCGCGGGCTTCCATATAGGCTTTCATATTTATTTCCGGAACTTCGAAGCCGGCGTCTTTCAGCATAGCTTGTATGGTGATAACATCAGGATGAACCATACCCCATGAAAGCGGTTCCATTGCAACATCAACATAATCTGCACCATTTTTAGCCACTTCAAGCATAGAAGCAACAGAAAACCCCGGACCTGTATGGCCATGATACTGAATTATAATATTCGGATATTTATCCTTGATTGTTTTAGTCAATTTACCTAACATAGCCGGGCGTCCTATCCCTGCCATATCTTTAAGGCATATCTCGTCAGCTCCGAATTCAACCACTTTATCAACAATATCCATATAGTAGTCAACGGTATGTATTTTTGAATAAGTAATGCAGAGGGATGCCTGTGAAATCATACCAGCTTCCCTTGCATATTTAACCGAAAGCTCAAGATTTCTGGGATCATTTAAACCGCAGAATGATCTTGAGATATCTGTCCCCTGAGCTTTTTTTACTTTAAACATCAGCTGACGTACGTCAGCTGGAACAGGAAACATCCTGATGCCGTTCAGTGCTCTTTCGAGCATATGAGTTTTAATTCCTACATCATTAAAGGGTTGTGTCCATTCCCTGACAGCTTTATTTGGATTTTCACCATATAAAAGGTTAACCTGTTCAAATGCACCACCATTAGTCTCAACTCTGGCGAAACAACCCATGTCGATTATCAGAGGAGCAATTTTTGTTAACTGATCAACACGTGGAACATACTTTCCTGAAGATTGCCACATGTCGCGATATACTAAACTAAATTTTATTGGTCTTTTTTTCATGTGATATTAATTATATTTTCTCTTTTACCCAATTAGGTTTTCTTTTTTCAAGGAAAGAAGCCATCCCTTCCTGGCCTTCTTTTGATGCCCTGAGTTCAGCTATCAATTTTGCTGAATAATCAATTGAGTCGTCAAAATTTATATTGTTTGAAATATTATAAATTAGTTGTTTACATGCAGCCATTGCATCAGGACCGCTTGTCATTAAAGCTTTGATAATAGAATTTATATGATCCTCCAATTTATCGGCAGCAAGGGATTTATTTACAAGCCTATAATATTCGGCTTCTTTTCCCAGGAATCTTCTACCTGTCAACATCAGATCTTTGGAGCCATATTCACCAATACGTTTTATTACATAAGGAGAAATTGTGGCAGGAGCAATTCCCAGCTTGACTTCAGAGAATGCAAATTTTGTTTCATCTGTGCAATAAACAAAATCACATGCTGCAAGTAATCCATTTGCGCCACCAATGGCAGCTCCCTGAACAACAGCAATAGTTGGCTTTTTGCATGTGTAGATAATATTAAAGCACTTAGCCAGCTTAAGACTGTCCTGATAGTTATCTTCATAACCAAATTCAGCAATGCCTTTCATATAATTCAGATCGGCTCCTGCACAAAATGACTTACCACGGCCTCTAAGCAATACAATACGAACTTCATTCATATCGTTAACTGCTTCAAAACAATCGATGATCTCGGAGATCATTTCTGCATCCATAGCATTATGCTTCTCAGGCCGGTTTAACCAGACAATCCCCAAATCGTCTTTCAACTCAAATTCTATATTTGTATATGCTTTCATTTTTTTTCTTTTTAACTCTAGTCACTCCAAATTCTAGTCACTTTAGGCACTTCTTCCTTACATCCGGAACGCACCAAATTTATGCTCTCCGAATTTTTTATTTAGCGACATAGCGATTCCCATAGCAATAACTTTTCTCGTATCCACAGGATCAATAATGCCATCATCCCACAATCGTGCAGTACTGTAATAAGCTGATCCTTCAAAATCATATTTATCCATAATTTCTTTTCGCAGGGCATCAATTTCTTTTTGTGGCATTTCTTTTCCTTTGGCTTTATATTGATCTTGTTTAACAGTGATCAGCACATTAGCAGCTTGTGCACCTCCCATGACTGAGATCTTTGCATTTGGCCACATGAATAAGAGTCGTGGGCTATATGCACGACCAGCCATTCCGTAGTTACCTGCCCCAAATGATCCCCCAAAAATAAAGGTGAATTTTGGAACATTTGCATTTGCAACTGCATGTACAAGCTTAGCACCATCCTTGGCAATACCTTTTCTTTCAAAATCTTTTCCAATAATAAATCCTGTTATGTTCTGAAGGAATATCAAAGGAATTTTTCTGATGGAGCATAATTCGATAAAGTGCGTACCTTTTAATGCTGATTCAGAGAACAAAACTCCATTATTTGCAAGTATCCCAACCGGATATCCCATGATCTTAGCAAATCCACAGACAAGAGTTTTGCCATAATCCTCTTTAAATTCATGAAACTTACTTCCATCAACCATTCGCATGATAATCTCACGAGGATCAACCATTTTTCTAAAATCAACCGGTGCAATGCCATACAATTCTTCAGGATCATATAATGGCTCCTCAATGGGCGAAATATTAAGAATTTGTTTTTCTTTTTTCTCCAGGTTCTGGAAAATATTTCTACAAATCTGTATGGAATGAATATCATTATCAGCCAAATGGTCTGCAACACCAGAGATAGCGGTATGAACTTCAGCTCCACCCAGCTCTTCAGGAGTAACAACCTCACCGGTTGCAGCTTTTACAAGTGGAGGTCCTCCAAGGAAAATAGTCCCCTGTTTTTTAATGATAATAGCTTCATCACTCATAGCTGGTACATATGCCCCACCAGCAGTACATGATCCCATAACAATTGAGATCTGTGGAATTCCTGCAGCTGATAGTTGTGCCTGGTTATAGAAAAATCTTCCAAAATGATCACGATCGGGAAAAACATTAGCCTGCTCAGGCAAAAACACTCCACCTGAATCAACCATGTAAACACAAGGAAGGTTGTTTTCAATTGCAACTTCCTGAGCTCTTAAATGCTTCTTTATGGTTTCCTTGATGTATGTACCACCTTTAACAGTAGCGTCATTAGCAATAATTATTGTCTCGTGGCCATGGATAACCCCAATGCCAGTAACAATAACTGCAGAAGGATGACCATTATCGAAAATACCATATGCTGCTAAAGAGGAGAGCTCCAGAAATGGTGTGTTTGGGTCAACCAGTTTATCAATTCTTTCACGGGCAAGCAACTTACCTCTCTCCTTATGCTTTGCAATGGCCTTCTCAGACCCGCCCTTTGTTACGTTTTTGTGAATTTCCTTATACTTATTCAGTATCTTCAGGAATTCTTCCTTGTTTTTTTTGAACTCGTCTGAGTTTGTATTGATTTTTGTCTCTAGTGTAAACACGATAATAAAGGTTTAAATAATTTATAAATTGCTAATTATCTGTAATAAAGTCAAGCTTAAATGCTAATGGCATATTTCAATAATGCTTTATATTAAGCATCAAATTTCACATGCAATAATAAGAAATATTTTCTTATAAAAAAACTTAAGACAACACAAAGATGGGAAATAGTAGCAGTAGCAGTGACAGTTGCAGTTAAGAAGAGTATGTAGTAACAGAAGACTCAAAGCTTCACATAGAAAAAGATTTATATATGAATGAAAATGAATTTTCAAAAAAATATTTATCTTTGTCATAATTTTAATAAGAATAATCAAACAAAAAATTTATAACATGAGTACTAATTTTAGTTACCCCAAGAAAGTAACAATCGGCGATATTACTGTTAGAGACGGCTTTCAACATGAGGAGATTTTTATCCCTACTGAAGCAAAGCTATGGGTTTTGGAGCAATCGATCCTTGCAGGTATCAAGCACGTTGAAACAACAAATTTTGGAAATCCACGCGGCATGCCTCAGTTTAAGGATGCTGATGAACTAAGTAGGAGATTACATTCCAGCAAAAAAATCAAACATCTTCTGGATGATGTTACTGTTACTGCCGTAACTATTCGGGAAAGATCTATTGAGAGAGCCATCGAGGCAAGGAAGGAGGGTTATGGCCCTAACAGGATACTGATGATGGTTTCAACCAGCGGAACTCATCACAAAAGAAATTCCGGGATCTATCTGGATGAATACTGGAAGATGGCTGAGAAATATATTCCATTGTGTCATGATGCAGGTATAAAAGTCAATGGTACTGTGAGTACGATCTGGGGATGCCCTATTGAAGGGCCGACAGAACTGAGCAAGGCTGTTGAGTTTACAAAAAGATGTCTCGACATTGGGGCAGATGATGTAGAACATGCTGATCATGATGGCTCTGCTTCACCCGACAGAGTATATGATTATTTTTCAATGCTTCTTGATGCAATACCAAATCCTGAAAAACATATTGCCCACTTTCATGTTACACGTGGATGGGGACTGGCAAATGTTCTGGCAGCATTACAAGCAGGAATGACAAATTATGAGTCATGTTTTGGTGGACTTGGCGGACAACCGGCTAATTTTTGTGCTGGTGTACCTGTGAGTGGGACCGGTGCTTATTATTATAAAGATCCTAATGGTGTTGGACTGGTTTGTACTGAAGATATGGTGGTGATGATGGATGAGATGGGTATTGATACAGGTCTTGATATTGACAAGATTCTTGAAATTGGAAATATGATGGAAAAAATTCTGGGACGCCGACTACGTTCTGAAACCATCAATAATGGAAGGATACCTAAAACTCTTACAGGCAGGTAATAAATCGCTTTTTTTGAACCCAGATTTTTATTTACTTCATCTTTGTGAAAATAATAGAAACGCCCAGAGATGGAATGCAGGGAATTGAAAAATATATTCCTGTAAACCATAAAATTGATTACCTCAATACTCTCCTTAGGGTTGGTTTTGATGTTATTGATATTGGAAGTTTTGTTTCACCGAAAGCGATTCCGCAATTACATGACACTGCAGAGGTATTAGAAAATTTGGATCTATCTGAAAGCCAATCCAAAATAATGGTTTTGGTTGCCAACAAAAAAGGGGGAGAAAGAGCAGTTCAGTTTGAGAAAATTGACTATCTTACTTTTCCTTTTTCTGTTTCTCCTACTTTTCTTCAAAGAAATATTAATTCTGATATTGAACAATCACTCATTTTAGTTGACGAATTGAACGAACTTTGTCATAAGGCCGGCAAAGAACTTGTTGTCTATGTCACAATGGGTTTTGGAAATCCTTACGGAGATGAATGGAATATGGAGATCATAGAGAGATCTGTTGAAATTCTTAAATCTAAAGGAATTAACACCATTCCTTTTTCAGATATTCTTGGAGACTCCACTCCGGAGAAAATCAGCAAGGTGTTCTCGGTACTCATTCCAAAGTTTCCTGATATAGAATTTGGATTTCATCTGCATGCAAAGCCTAATGACTGGTATGATAAGCTTGATAGTGCTTATAAAGCCGGGTGCAGGAGATTCGATGCAGTGATAGGCGGACTTGGAGGATGCCCAATGGCTGATGATAATCTGTTGGGTAATCTTAATACCCGAAATTTGCTGGAGTATTGTATAGAAAATGGAATAACAACAGCAATTGATCAAAAAGAGTTTGAGATTGCTGAACAAAAATTGTTAAAAATGACTAAAATAAACTAGAATTAATTTTAGTCACTTTAGTCACTTGAAATTCTAGTCACTTAAAAAAATATTATGGAAAAACCGTATAACAAACAGGAAGACCTTAGTCATGAGGACAATGCCCGCCTGGTAATGGATTACTTTCACCGTACTATCATGCATCATGCCATGTGGTTTGCAGAGGTACAGCATCAGTTTGGTCCCGAAAGAGCAAGAGAAATTATGGATGTTGCATATCCCAAAAGTTTTGGTATACAGATGAAAAGATTATCCAAAGTACTTGGTTTTGAAATGGTGGATGATATTCCAAAACCTTTACTGGACATGCCAAAAGAAAAGCTCGAAGAGCTGAAAGAAGGCGCAGCTGTTAACTGGCTGGCGAATGATGGTGTTTGGTTTCAGGCCGTAGAATTCACACGGGGTATGTTTGATGCTAAACGCTGCAACGATACATGCTGGGGACATTTTTCTCCTTTTGAGGCCTGGTCGATAAAACGATTTTTATCCCTTGGAGAAAATCCTGGACTTGAAGGATTGAAAAAAGCATTGCAATTCAGGTTATATGCTACGGTAAATAAGCAATCAATCACTGAAGAAAAACCCGACAGTTTTGTATTTCAGATGAACGAATGTCGTGTGCAGAATGCCAGAAAGAGAAAAGGGCTTGATGATTAGCCCTGTAAAGCCCGCGGACTTGTTGAATACACAACTTTTGTTGAGTCTATCGACAAAAGAATCAAGACAGAGTGCATCGCTTGTCCTCCCGACAAGCATCCGGAGGAGTGGTTTTGTGCTTGGAGATTTTCCATCTAGAAACACCATTGAAATTGAATATCGAATCCTGAACACCGAACACCCAATTTCGAAGTATTTAAGAATTTAAATCTCAGTTTATCAATACTTCAGAGTTCATTATTCGATGTTCGATATTTCTAAAGACTAAGCTTAGTTTGTAACTCCGCTCAGTGATGAAATAAAAGAATTTAAATCAAAAATTAATATAAAAAGTGCAGGTCAGCACTATAATAACTGGCATTAATAACAATGAAAAAATTTACATTTATTTTGACAGTTTTAATTGCAATGGTAACTGCAACCAATGCTCAATGGATAACCCAAACAAGCGGTACAACCTCTGAATTAAAATCAGTTTATTTCACCGATGAGAATACTGGTTATGCTGTTGGCCTTGATGGAACAATTCTTAAAACCATCAATGGCGGAACAAACTGGGCAACACAAACAAGTGGAACAACTACTATTTTGTTTTCCGTTCATTGCACAGATGCCAATACAGCTTATGTTGTTGGTGGAGGTGGAATAATTTTAAAAACAACTAATGGTGGAACAAACTGGACTGCTCTGACAAGTGGGACAACTGAAGCTTTGAGATCGGTTTATTTCATCGATGCAAATACCGGTTTTGCTGTTGGCGGATATAACAATGGTGGCGTGATCTTCAAAACCACCAATGCTGGATCAACATGGACAGAACAAACAAGTGGAGTTAACTATTGGTTACAATCAGTTTATTTTGTTGATGCTAATACCGGTTACGCTGTTGGCGGTGAAAGTACAAATGGCAGAATTATTAAAACTACTAATGGTGGTGCAAACTGGATAGTTCAATCAATTCCAACCAATTATGCAATGTATTCTGTATATATGTCAGATGCTAATACTGGCATCGCAGTTGGAAACAGTGGAGAAATTTTAAAAACCACAAATGGTGGTTCAAGCTGGATAAGCCAAACAAGCGGAACCGGGAATGTGTTATATTCTGTCGATTTTACCCCTAAAGGAAGTACCAATACAGGCTATGCTGTTGGATGGAATGGTACAATCAGAAAAACAATTGACGGAGGTACAAGTTGGACAAGCGAAACAAGTGGAACAACAAAAACCTTAAATTCAGTCTGTTTTGTCCATGCTGGCAATACAAGTACAGGTTATGTTGTTGGCGAATCCGGAACAATATTAAAAACCACTTATGTGGGGTTTAAGGAAATTGTAATGGAGAAACAGATAAATATTTATCCTAATCCGGTTTCTGATATTATTACATTAAGTATTGACAGAAATGGAAATGAGGACTTAGCATTGAATTTGTACAGTGTTAAGGGGTTATTAGTTAAGACAGTAATGATGAAACAAAATCAACAGCAAGTTAATGTCAGTGAACTAAGTGCTGGAATTTATATAGTTAACATCAAATCTAAAGACTGGTCAGTGAACAAAAGGCTTATTGTAAAAAGATGATGTTAGTGAATTTGAATATTGAATTCTGAACACCGAATTTTGAAGTAATTTCGAATTTAAAACTCAGTTTGCCAGAGTTGGGAGGGTTGCCTGTGTTCAGATCGTTCCAGCGATAATTTTCACGCACAAGGTCAATGTATGTTCCCCCGCGCTCGGGCAGACTTATGTTGATACCGATCTGTGAAAAAGAGAGGGTGGTACAAAGATAATGATAAAGAGTTGTTTCATATTGGTGAATTCTCTCTTTTTTATTTTATTAAAACCACTCTTCCAAATGCCTTAACTTCAGAACCTGAAAGAAGTTTGGCGTAATAAATCCCACTAGGAAAACTATCTGCATTCCAGCGAATTGATTTTTGACCTTTTAAAGAGCTCAAGCACTGAATCTTTTGACCACCCATGTCATAGATTTCTATCTTTACTTTTTCTAGTTCTTGTTGAAATGATAATGTAGTTATACCATTGGAAGGATTAGGATAGATACTAAGAATTTGATGCTGGATATCAACTTCATTCAAATTTACGGAAGTTGAATTGGTCTGAATTTTTAATGCAACAGGACGGTGATCGGAGATGTTTGCATCATATTCCCAGAAACCACCCACAAGATAATCGTCTATTTTAATTGTTTGGATGTCAGAACTATCATGCTCAAATTCATTAAATAGTTCGTTAGTCATTAGTATGCGATCAATATGTGATGGCCACCCCGGATAAGACCATCCTAAACTGCTTCCCAATGCGATATCCATATCAGAAAATATGTAGTTAGTGCTATCATCCAGGAACGACTGGAACACATTATTTGCCTGGTTGTCAGTTAGGATATCATTGAGGTCACCCAGTACTATTACTTTCTCATTCGGTAAAAGTGAATCAATATATTGCTTTAAGAAATTACTGGCATAGAGACGTCTTGTTTCTTCATCCCCAGGATCGTTAAGGTCAAGAATTCCATCACCACAACATTTAAAGTGATTATTGATTATGAAAATCTTCTCCTTTCTGAAACTCATCTCCATCACCATCGGTGATCTTGGAAACGCACTCCAGTAAGGGGATGTAGTGTATATCTCATAAATGTCATGGATTTGGATTGAATCTGTTTTGTAAAGGTAGGCCAGTCCTCCATACCAGTCAGATTCAAAATATGCCTCGTAGCCATCAAGACTATCTACCATATTTTTAAATAAATTTGTGTCACTGATTTCTTGTAAAGCCAGCAGGTCTATGTCAAGAGCTTCTATTATTAGCTTTACAGAGTCCATTGTAGTTTGCCCATTTTTTGGGAACCATTCAATATTCCAGGTCATCACCTCAAATGTAGCATCTGTACCAAAGGACAAATCCTTTAAGCTTTGCGCAAACAATTGGGAAGCATATGTAAAAAACACTATTACTAATACTACAAATCGTATTCTCATTATATAAATGTTTTATTATGAGTCTAAGAGCTTATTAATAATCTCTGAAAGCAATTTCTTATTAAGTGGCTTTGGGATATAGTCGTTACATCCAGCTTCAATTGCTTTTTTCTTATCACCAGATAAGGCATAGGCAGTTTGTGCTATTATAACCAGATTTTTATTAAACTTTCTGATTTGTCTTGTAGTATCATAACCATTCATTTTCGGCATTTTAATATCCATCAAAACCAGATCAAGCTCAGGCTTATCTCTACATGTTTCGATGGCATCTTTTCCATTATCTACTATAATGATACCATTGAGTATTCCCTTTTATATCTACAATCGGAGTTTCCTGTGTTATCGCTTCACCTGATTCCAGAGCTGCTCATATATTGTAGATTAAAATCGAGATCAACTATTTTGGTACATACGGGTGAATTTTCAAGCCAGATGCTGCTTTTTAATTCCGATTGCTCCAAGTCAGAGATTTTTCTCTCTAACTGATTGATTATAATCTGAAGTTCCTCTTTGGTCTTGTTTTCTTTTTTTGACATATATTTCTTCCCCCAATAAAAAAGCAAATTGAATTATGCAATATACAATATGTATTACCAGAATCAAAACAGAAATGATAAGTCAACATCTTTTTGAACCAATAACAGCCTTTATTGACTACCCTATATTTTGTGATTATGATTCATCAATTTATAGGGAAAGTATATTAATATTGCAATTAACTTAGCAGTAAATTTACAAAATCCAACAATACAATTCTGGAATAAAGAATAATTGTTGTGCATTTACATCAATTAGGAGACTAACATTTACCTGGAGTGCTTTGCAAACTACGCTCTGCTATCATGACGAAACGTGGATGCTTCGCCAAACAGAATAAAATGTTTTGATTTATGAACAAGGATCAACGAATTAAGATTTTAGATGTGGATTTTTAATTTAAGTTCTTATTGCAAATACTTCGTATGTCAACAATCGTTAATCTTTGTTCTGAGATCAAATACCCAGTGTAAGTTCAGGATACTCATTATAAACCCTCCCATTTAGCTCTCTTCCGTTAAGCTTTTTGTTTCTTTTAATGCCATCTGCTCCCCAGATTCCCCATTGCTTAAAGAAGAAAGCTACTTGTTGCTGTTCGCACTGTTTTTTAATATTCAGAGCCCATTCACTTTTCATTGGCCTAGCCTTGATACCACTTTCACCACCGACGATTACCCAATGGATATTTTGTAGGTTTATTTCACCAAGATCCTCAAGAAGAGGCTCGATTGAAATGAACCGGATAGAAGCACTAACATTGCGTAAATAATCAATTCTATGTTTGGTTTCTTGGTTTTCAACTGTTACACCCAACCACACATTCTTTGGTAAACAAATATCTATTAAATATTCCGACATTACTTTCTCTCTTTTTGTAAGGATCTGGTATGTATGCCAAGGGGTGTTTTCAATAACTTCAAAAATTGCATCAAGATATGCAAATGGCATTTTCTCATGAAACAGATCACTCATAGAATTAACAAAGAATTTTGTTGGCTTTTTTATGTTCAATGGTTGTTCAAGTCTTTCCGGCATAATGGAAAACTCAAAACCATTCTCATAGCCTTTTGTCCCCATTGCTTTTAAACGCCTTGCCATTGCTTCTGCATAGCAATTCTGGCAACCG
>JAIOTT010000352.1 GCA_021106655.1 Bacteroidales bacterium | reverse complement strand
ATTATATTTCCACCAATATCACCAAACTCGCAGTTTCCTGTTGTCAGGGTGTCCCAACTAAGATCACTGCTACCTCCATTAAAATAAAAAACAAGCTCAAATAAAGTATCATCATAAATATCTACAGGCATCATTGAATACCACGACATACCGAAGGTACCTCCACCTCCATTCAGGGCATAGGAACCACTAATTAAAGTTGGATGTAAGTTTTGGTAACCGATATAGTTTAATATGGAATTATCATAGAACATAATCAATGAAATGGCTCCTGTATTGGTCATATTCCTGATTATTACATTTATTATGAGAGTATCAGGACAAACTCTAAAAGAGTCTAGTAAAACTGTAACTACAGAGCAGTACTCAGTTGTGATGGTAATAGAATCAATTGTGGAACAAAGATTTGAATCTATTACCTGAACCCAGTATATGTCCGAATTGGAAGCCGGGAATATCTGGGCAGTGTTACCATCCTGCCATAAATAGCTAGAGTACCCCATACCCGGATCTAGTAGAATAGTATCTCCATAGCAAATCAATGTATCATTTCCAAGGTCAGGCTCAGGCAATGGAATAAGATTAACAACAATTGTATCAGATCCTAAACAATTATTATTATCAATAACATCTAAAAAGAAGACTCCTGCTGTATCGGTGATAAAAGTTTGATTGGTACTCCCATCCTGCCATAAATAAGAAATGTAACCGGATCCAGGATCTAATAAAACACTACTCCCTGTACACAGATTAGTATCATTTGCAAGCTGTGTATCCGGTAAGGGAAAAACAGTTATTTCTTTTGTGACACTATCGGCACATCCCAAATGATCAGTAATTTTTAAAGTGACAGGAAATATTCCATGATTCTGATAAGTATATGATGGATTAACTTTATCACTATATGATCCGTCACCAAAATCCCAATCCCAGAAAACCAGCTGTCCGGGTATTGGCAAGCAGTTTGAGTCCAAAGAACTAAAGTGATTTTCCTCTCCGAAGCAAACATCGGTGAATTCAAAATCAGTGTACAGCTGATAACTAAAATCCGAAAATTCAACATATGCCTGTGAATAATTATACAATCCGAAACGTCCGGGTTGAAAACAGCCCTTGACATTAAAAATAGTATCATTATCAATTACAATCACCACATATGATGTCGTATATGTCAGATCAAAATGATATGTCTGATAATCATTCCATCCATACGGTGATCCATATAAAGTATCAATAATTTGAAATCTTGGATCATCTGAGTGAGACCAGAAGAAATCCGATATTTCATAATTACTTATTAAGCCATTCACCTCGACAAGTGAAAATCCTTCATAAGCAGTAATAGGCGGAGTTGATGCAATAACCTGAGTACTTTGTTTCCAGTCGAACAAAAGAAACTCATAATCCTGATTTACAGTAGAATCATTAGGACTTTTATATCCAAAAACAAAACCGACATAATCATCGTCCCAATTACTATAAACCCTCATATTACCGGAAATTTTCACATTTATAAAATCATCAGGACTTACAAAAAATGTGAGATCACTATTTACAGTCTGATAAACGAAGTCGCCTAAAGGAGAAACATTCCATTTTCCGTTAGCTGTATCACCTTGTTGCAGCCATGTATTAAAATCAACATCAAATAAGCAATTGTCATTTTGCACATAAACTTTTATCGTATCACTGACACTGCATCCGGATATGGTATCAGTAACAACTAAAATGTAGTGAGCAGGCGAAACGGCAGTAATACTTTGTGTTGTTTCACCATTTGGAAGCCAGTAATAACTTGCGTTCTGAAAACCTCCTGCATACAGGACAACAGAATCTCCGGCATGGATTAAAGTATCGTTTCCAAGATAAACCTGTGGTACAGCATATATGATAATAGGCTTGTTGATACTGTCAACTTTACATTTACTATATATTTTCAGCTTTACATCATAAACACCTGCTGTATCATAATAATGGACAGGATTAAATAAGTTTGAATAATTTAATATTCCGGCAATTGGATCACCAAAGTTCCACAAAACACTATCTATGTCAACAGAGTCCTGTATACTGAAATAGGTATAATCGCCCAGACAAAAATTTGAATGGGTAAAATTCGGCAAGTTGAAATAACTTTGTACAAATGACGGTAAGCCAAGTTTACTGATACTTCCACCCAAAAAGACTCCATCATCCAGGTAATTACAAGACATTCCTATATTATCAGGCGAATTTATTACTCCAAGATAAGGAGAAGTCATTTTTGCAACATATATCTTACCGTCAATACCAATTTGTAATGCGAATGGAGGAGAGCTAATGGTTTTTGATATTACAACAGCTGAGTTTACTATATCAGTTGGAGACCCTGCCAAAAGATCAATTTGCCGGATACGACTGAGCATCCTTTCTGAGACATATAATTTTGTGTTATCAGGTGAAAATTCAACACCATAAGGCCATTTATAATCATCCAACACAAGCGTATTTGATACTATTCCTGTGAAATTATCAAAATCAAACAATTCGCAAAATCCTGCAGCTTGAAGATGATAGGCTGCTGCAAGCTTTTGACCATCAGGTGAAGCTTTAATACAACCGACACCATATTGCCAATTATTATAAATTGATCCTGAATTACTCATAACTGCATTATTATTAACTCCGGAGGAAGTTACCAGATATGAATAAAAGGTGTTTGTATTCATAGCATGTGTGATCAGCCAAACATCCTGATTATTATTATGTTTCACAGCTGTCATCTTTTCTGAGGCTGTTGTGAGAAGAGAAATATTCTTCTGAACTACATCTCCATAGCTTATATCCTCATCCATATCAACAACTGAATAGCTTAAACCAATGCTGCCAAAAACATTATCAAGGGTAAATATATAATAGATGTTGATGCTGCCCGGCTTTTTTACAATTAAGGCTGAATTTGTTGCATCTGAACTGCCGTTTAAGCCTGTACCATTTAGCATTGGGATATGCAAACGATTCCATACGCTTATTCCATTTGTATAGAATAGTAAATTTCCATTTGCATCAGAGATAGAGGCACATCCTTCGGTTTGATCCATAACTCCATCATTCAACGCAGAAACTGATCCTCCTAAAAAATATATTCCTGAATTGCCTCCAAAATACCAATAATCAGTCTCATTACCCAATGAATGATAATCCAGCACTATGGAATCTTTGGATATACAAGAAACATTTGCAACCGTCACGTGATAATAATGTTGTCTTTCAGCGATGATGCTAGAGTTCGTTTGCCCGTTTGACCATAAATAAGTATATGAGCTATCTCCCGCTGTCAAAAAAAGAGATTCTCCGGGACACAAGATAGTATCGTCCGGCAAACTGATCAGTGGATAATATTCATCATCAAAATAAATACTATCATATAATATACAGCCTGATGTATCTGAAACTTCAACCCAATATGTTGCTGAGTCGGCTGCATAAAAATACTGTCCTGTACTTCCATCCTGCCAGAGATAT
>JAIOTT010000137.1 GCA_021106655.1 Bacteroidales bacterium | reverse complement strand
TGCCGGATTCACCGGGTCGTTTGAGAAAATATAGAAAAAAGAATTATAGGTGCCGGCAGCCCAATTCATGGTGTTAAAGAATACAGTGGTTTGAGCAGTGTCACCGGGAGCAAGTGTATCTATTAAAGGAATAACACTTGGATCTCCCGGATCAATAATATTAATATACAAATCATATAAACCCTGATTGAAGATTTTTATGTCCCTGCTTGTAGAATCATCGCATTGTGTAAAAATTACATTAAGCTGGGAGGGAAGTGTCCCGATTACAGGTGCTTCAGTACCGATTCCGGATAGGCAGATGTTAGTATCCTTATCGTTATTAATGATAAACAGAGTGTCATAAAATATCCCAAGTATGGAAGGTGTGCAAGTGATTTCAACATTATTGGAGTCGACCGGAGGTATTGCAAAAGATGTTACATTAAATGAAAAGTTTGTGGTATTGGTAAAAAGAGTATCAATAAACAGTGTGTCACAAGCTGTATTATAAATCCATAACTTATTTGTAGCAGAGGCACCTGTCATCATAGGAGGAAAATCTATACAAGTATCGGGAATGCTAATGGATGGAGTGCCATCAATATACAGAGAACATGGAATATATACCAATGGATTAAGAGGATCATTAGAAACAATTAGAATACTATCATAATATATTCCTGAAATAAGATCTCTTGCACTGAATTTAAGGTTAATTACTACAGAATCTCCTGCAGAAAGAATTCCGGAGTTAGTGTCAGAGCTGATGAATATTGAAAATGGATTATCAGCTGTCCATGAAGCACCTATAATTGTTCCAATATCTCCATTTGTGCTTTGATCAATAGTTGTGGTGCCGGAACCTTCGTTAAAACTCCATTGATTAACCATCCCAGAGGTATTAATAGGAGAAGGTAATCTCATGTTTGACATTACCTCTTCAGCGGAAAGTGCACGATCCCATATCCTCACTTCATCCATTATCCCTGAGAAAAAGTCGTTATAGCCATCATCTCCAATCATAAAGTTATTAGCATGGGGTACATTCAGAGTATTACCATAAGCTGAGCCCCAATAAACACCATCGATATATGCATTCCTTAACGTTCCGTCATAAGTTACAGCAATATGATGCCATGCACCTGAAAGATTTGGTATGTAGATTTCAAGATATTTGTCATACCAAAAATTATAAAGCCAGTCATTATAAAACTGTAAGACATTTACCACATCATAATTTCCGGAATAATCTCCCCAGCCAACTATAGTGCCATCGGTTGGATAATCTGATTTTATCCATGCTTCAATGGTGTAATGACTGGTTCCAATTGGTGCAGATGAGCTAAGAACTTCAACAAAATCACTGCTTCCGTTAAAATGGAGTGCTTTATTGCTTTGGTTGGTAATTAGTGATGAATGCCATGATAAATCATCACTGCCAGTGTTTTTTATGGTTAATGTGACGAATGCTGAATCATTACATGCTAACAATGTCACTCCCAAAGAATCAGGGCTTATTGTCAAAGTTCCATGGCCTATAATTTCCCTTGCACCAGGTGGATCCTGAACAAGCGGGGTTTCTAGAATACCATTAATTGTAATGTTATTAAAAACAGCGTCTACATAGTTGCCGATATTTGCTATTGTCGAGATATCATAAGCCAGCCAGAAATAATTTGTATCATGAACCAATGTTATCACATCATTAAATGTAAAGCTACCATTTGGGTAATTAACAGCAGTTCCAAAAGGATTATTTGTTGAAAACACATTATTATTTCCTGAATAATACAATTTAGCAGCTGCCAAGTCGGAGGGAGTGGTGGTTCCAGAGGTATTAAAATTAAAATTTGTTGCACTTAAAGGATTAAGGCCTCCATCGGTTACGACAATCACTCTTAAAATAACCTGATCTGTTAATCCCTGGATAACAGCATCGGTGATTTGCTCACAAGTACTGAAACTATATACCATATTTGAACTTGGTATAACCCTTACAGAATAGTCTTCAACTTCTCCATAATTTTGATCTGCATCTCCACAGGGATCAATAATTCCTTTGTATCGTACTCTGATCCTCATTCTTGTTTTTCCTTCTAATGCTGATGAGGGTGGGGTTATGACTCCATTATATGGAGTATTGGTGGTATTAAGATAAAAATATTCATTCGGGTCATCAAAGTCAAAGTCCTGGTTCCAGTCAACCCAAACATCACAACGGTCAGAGCTATAAGAATTTGGGTTCAGTACATAAATCGGATATACCTGACCAATAACCAGATCTGTGGATAAGTAGGTATAATCAAAATAATTACTACATGGGCTGGAATTAAAAATATCCCCAAAAATTACTGTATCGATATATTCATCGCACCAATTCCCCCAGGCAGGACAGTATTGTGAATTTACATTAACAGAAAAACTTATTAAAAAAGCAGAAGTAAAAAGAAGTTTTATGAGTTTTGATTCGGCGTTTTGATATATTGTGTTCATATGAAAGGAGTTAATTGAAGGGATATTCTGAAAATCAAACAATTAGAATTGTCCTTTCAAAGATAAGGAAAAAGAAGTGTTATTCAAAGATTTTCTTATGTAAAAGAATTTAATTAGAATGGGTTTAGAAAGGTTGCTCCTACTGATATAACAGTGCTTATTACTGGAGAAAGCGGAACAGGAAAAGAGACACTACTCTAAAACATACTTCTTAAACTTACCTGGCAAATACCCTTTCCATCCATACCAGGCAAGATAAAGATATGAAATAATAGGAATAAAAAATGACATATGCAGGCCAATAATATCTGCAGTAGCTCCCTGGGCTA
>JAIOTT010000277.1 GCA_021106655.1 Bacteroidales bacterium | reverse complement strand
ATGATGGTATGTATGCTATTGACGGTATACCAACTGGAAGTTATAATGTAAAAGCTACTGCTTTGAATTATCGTTCAGATACTAGATCCGTTGTTGTAATAGATCAATCTGTCTCTTCTGTCCCAGATTTAGAACTAACCCCGGATCAACAAACAGTAATTTTATATGGATGTATATATAATGAAGACCAAATTACTCCATTTGCTAATAAAACAATTAAACTCTATAGGGCTGGGTATAATACCAGTACAGGGGAATATGTGCCATCTACTTTTGTGGCATCAACAATCACATCAAGTAAAGGAGAATTTGCATTTATGGAATCATCTTATGACTGGTATATGCTATACTATAACTCAGATTATGAAATCAGATGGATGGATCCTGATTCACCAATAACTGGATCTACCACAAATTTAGGTGGAATTGTTGAAAGGAATGCTTATATACATTAAATAAATTGAAAACAGGTCAATGCTTTTTAAGAATTAAATACGTAGCAATCCGAACCTCACCAATCAGCATTCTATCACATTAATACATTGTCACATTATTCAAATTACCTCATTTTCAAATTTTCAAATTTACATTATACCACCAAATGAGTATTAGTATACTCACTTTGGGGTATTGGTTTGAGCCCATAGTGTGGTTAGTTTTGCTAATAATATTAGTGATTTTAAGTTTTGAATTTGTTAAGTGTTTAACTAAAATTTATAATTATGAGAAACTTTACAAACTTTAAAATGTATAAGAGGATTATAATTGCTTCTCTTATTTCTTTAACTTTTCTTATTAATATTTTTGGTCAAACCACAATTGATTGTAGACCCCATGCTACACCATACTGGACAGGACGAATAGACAAGTATGGAATATTAGGAGGTAAACTAGATGGTGAAATTAAAGCAGGATCTTCCTTTGCAAATAATTTTGTTGGATGGGCAGTTTTTGATATTTCATCTATACCAAGTAACGCAACGATAACATCAGCCTATATAAAAACATATACAAACAATAGTTCTTCAAGTTCAAGTCATTGTCTTTATGTATGTGAAATTAATGTTAATCCTATAACCGCAAGCTATGGTGACATTTTGTTTGATATAGGCCAAGGAAGTTCTGTTCTTTATTCTGGCTGTTCTGATGCTATGAGATCAACTGGTTATCATGATATTTCAATAAATTCAATTGCAATAATTGATCTTCAAAATAATGTTGGTTCAAGTACTTGGAAAGTTGGATTCCGTTCAAATGATCAAAATAAGGGTGTTTTTGATGGTTGGAATTGGTCAAGCAATCCTACTAATCAAAATGCAGAACCAATGTTAATGGTAACTTATACTTTACCATTCTGTTATCCTGTAATTTATTCTGCAGACATTACAAATGAAGTTGATAGTGATGGAGATGGTTGTTATGAACAGTGGGATTTTGAAGTAGATGTTGATGCTTCCGGAGGCTCAGGAACAATAGCTTATGATGTTTACATACAAATTACTGATGATGAAGGTCATAATTGGGGCACTTCTGGACCATACGATTTTAACGGAACTAGCACATCGGATAATAAAATAATTGGAACATGGAATGCAACTAATTATGGTTTTACTTCTAATCAGAATGTCGAATTTTCATTTTACGCATATAATAATTATGGTAACGATACATATGATCAGTCTTTATGTGTTGAATTTTACGGTGGTATTGATGATATAGAATCACTAACAAGTTTCAATATTTTCCCAAATCCAAACACAGGTCAATTTGTCTTAGAAATGGAGTTGACACAACAAGCAGATTTTGAGATAAGTGTTATAAATATTTCCGGACAGGAGGTTTATAACGAGAAACTTAAGAGCATTTCTGGTAAGTGCCAAAAGAATTTTGATTTAAGTAACTTATCAAAAGGTATTTATAATTTTCAGCTATTAACAAATGATGGTGTGGTCAATAAAAAGATTATCATTCAATAAATAATTCTTATAAATACTATCATGAAAGCTACTATTAAAATTGCATTCATAATAATGCTAATCTTTTCTTCTTTAGTGCGTAATTTAAGATATTCTATTTATAAATTAGTTATTTCTTTAGGTATAATAGGAATAACTATGTTAATAGGTTGTGGAGATAAAGAGGCAAACCCTGTTCCTAAGGATGAACCTTTTAATACTCCAAGTATATCACTAATATCTGAATTATTGAATGAACCCAAAAGAGGACTTGCAATTGATATAAGATATTATGGCAATGCAGATGGTTTTGAGATCCAAAGAAAAGGAGTGGGTGAATCTTTCAATACAATAGGTAATTTGGGACCCAGTACTAGTGATAATCATCAGGATACTTATGAAGATTGGGATGTTGGTATTAAAAAGCACTATGTTTATAGGGTGTGCGCATACAAGGACGGAGAAAAATCTGAGTGGTCTTCTGAAGATGGGAGAACTTCGCCTTCATGGCAAATAGGTGCTTTGATTACAGTACCATCAATTGCAGACGCTTATGTTGATGAGGCATTACCAAACAAAAATTTTGGAGATGAAGATGTTCTAGAAATTGCATATGACGGGGTACAGCGCCGAATATCATATATTAAATTCCAATTAGATCTTATACCGGATTATGCAAATGGAATTGATTTTGCTCAATTGATAGTTTTTAGTTGGGACGAACCTGTTATTAACCCTTCAACACCCAATGGATTTGCATTGTTGAGTGATTGGGAAGAATCTTCTGTAACCTGGAACAATAAACCTACTGAAAGTGTTGGAGGAGCATTTATTATTCAAACAATTTATAACGATGGAACTTTCTATCTTTTTGAAATAACTGGTACAGTTGATGATTGGATCATTGATGGAGAACCAAATTACGGAATCGCATTAAGATGCCTTAACTCCCAAGGTAGATCAATAATTTGGTCAAAAGAGGCATATTATGAATTTTTAAAACCAAAATTAGAAATCAGATACGAATGGTAATCATATGATAGTATAAATTACAATAAATAGGTAAAACCAGGAGGTTCTAATAATCGAATCCAATTTAGCAATTATAACAACGGAAACAAAGCACTTGTAATGAGTGCTTTTTTTGTGGGGATGAATATCGAACTTCAAAAAAGGTTCTATCATATTTTTTATGACATTAAAACCAAAAACT
>JAIOTT010000016.1 GCA_021106655.1 Bacteroidales bacterium | reverse complement strand
GATATAATCAAAAATAGGAAAATACATAAAAATAATAACTTAATTTATCCGGTTGTTAGTAATAAAAATGATAATAGATAATACTTTCACACAGTCTGTTTATCCAGTTGACCAGAGATCAAAACAAAAAAAATGACTTTAGTCAAATTATTTATTTGGTTAAAACCATATTGCTTTTTGTAACTTCTTACCCTCCAGATGAATCTGGAGGCAATTCAAAATCAAGAGGTAATTCATAGTAATTCAATTGTTTGTAATAGAAATTACAACCTGATTACGTCCGAAGGACGAATTACAAGAAATTACGCGCAGCAAACAATGCACGAAGTGCAAATTACCATGAATTACACCCGCAGGGTAAATTATGCGCAGCAAATTACTCAACCAATTTATTCCATGTACTAAAGTATGCCTTACGGAAATTCTGATACCACTTATCCCCAAGAGTATACTCTTTAACTTTGGTCAACGGATCATTTCCAGGAGCATTCGTCTTATCAACCTCAGCCATTTTTTTCCCAAGTCTTATTTGTATGGCTTTACTTTCTTTGGAAAGGAAGTTCAATCTCCTTAAGTCTTTAAGTAATAAGAAGGAGTTTTCATAATCACTTTTATCCAGAAGGTAACCACAGGCATAAAATGAGAATCCTGGATCATTATAACTTACAATAAAATCAGTAAAGGAGGGGAAGTCTAATCCAGTAGTATCCATTTTACCATCAGAATAATTATTGAACGATTTTTGAAGATACTCAATAGCATCCTCATATTTATGATCTTTTGCTGAACTACTGGCAAAGTCCATGTTTTTCTGATAATTAAAGAACGGCTCGTATTTTTGCTTTACCTGATTTACAACGTTATCAGTGAAGTTGCATAATGAGTTATTAGTTTTAATTTTGCTTGCTTTATTCAATGAATTTCCAGCATCCTTAATGTTGCTTCTTCTTATCAGCCTCAGTGCTTTCAGACAAGTATTCCGGTATTCTGCTTCAGCATTAAAACACTTTTTCTTTTCTATGTTCTTTTGTATTCTTACAAGTGTTGTGTTGATCTCACTGTCATTTATTAAATTGAATTTTTTTTGCTCATCAATGGCCTTGTTATAAATTTCAGATGCTTCTGCGATCTTATTCTTCCATATTAAAAAATCAGATTTTTTTAGATCGTTAAGAATTACTGCTTTGGCGGTCAGGCTAAGTAATGTATCCAGTTCAGTGTTTGCTTGTAGATTGAATTTCTTTTCCATTTTTTTTGCCTCACAGAACTTATCAAATGCATCAATGGTATGTTGTGCTTCTATTAATATTTGGCCTTCAGCTATCAGGCGGCTATGGTCATTTTGCTTAAACTCTTGCTTAGATGCTATCAATGCATTATCTGTATTTTTCGGGATAGTAGTTTCTGTTTCATTATTTGTGTAATCATCATTTTTTATACTTTCATATTCCAGGGCAATACCATGGTTTGCAGAATTTATTCCATTAATAAGTCTTTGGCTACACTTGAAACCCTGAGGAGAATTGCATAAACGCCAGGCCTGATCGAAGTAATTTTGCGCATTATTAAAATCAGGGACAGATAAGGCTTCAAATCCCTTCTCTGTACATTGATAAATAAGTTTCCCGTATAGATTTTTTATTTCAGCATCAGAATCTATTTCTTTATTGTTTTGTTGATATTCACTTGCTTTCAGGATATATCTTTCGGCAAAATCGAAACTTACAATTTCCATTGCTTTTTCTGCTATCTGAAGATATGATTTGTAAATACCATATTTTGCACGAGAAACCAGATCTTCAATGTCCTTATGACAGTTTACTCCGGGTGTTTTATTGCAAAAGTCCTCAGCTTTGTTAAGAGCATCAAGAGCTTCGTTGGCTTTATTTTGCAGGATGAAGTTTTCGGCTACTATCAGATAATGTTGTATGATATTATCGCCCAGTTCAGAAAGCAATTTGTGTTCAGCATCGTTAATATCAATACTCATATGAATCATGTTTATTATATTAACTGCTTTATTGGGATTATCTCTTCTCAAATGTAATTTTGCCATTTCGTAATGAGAAGGAAAATATTAGGTGTTAAACTGCAAAGATCTCTTTAGATATTCCTCTGCTTCTTCTTGTTTGTTCTTTCTCAACAAATCTTTTGCTTTCTCATAGTAGATGATCTCCATTTGTTCAAGATCATTTTTAAGCCTGGAATGTAAATTGTCCGTCTTCAACGTAAGAGAATTTAATCTATAAACAAAACGAATAGGATCATACAATTCCAGCTGCAGTTCATTGGCCAGATCCTGGTTTTTAAGCTTGTCGTTTATTTCATCAAGTTCTTCAATCCAGATATTATAAAGTGGTATTAGATCAAGATCTTCCGGATCTATTTTTCTTATTTTGTTCTCTGCACTTCTCAGCGTGCTGTCATTCGTATAATATGTTTTTATTGCAGAGACCTTATTGTCGAAAAGTATTATAGCTTCATTATTAAAATAAAATTTCTTGACACTAACTTCAATTTTACAGTTGTCGGAGATTACAGAATCCGAAATAGAAAATGCTGGATTTGCTGTTTTTGTACAAGCCACAGGAATATTTTCAAGATCAATGTTATTTATGATATTATTTGAAGTATTAGTTATTTTGATACCAACAGAAGCATGAGAAGGTATCAGAAATTCTGAAACTAAAAACCCCATATATTTAACATTTCCTGTAATAACAAAGCCTTTAAAAGAAATATATCCCAGGCTTTCAGCAGTATCACTTTGCTCTAATTGTGTGGTTATTGTATAGAAGAAGGAAAAACCTGGATTGTTACTATGTTTTTCTTTGTCATCAGTAAGAATAGTGATGATATGATTAGTGTTGACATTTAGTTTGTCCGGATTGTCAAGGTATTTGAATTCCTTAAATCCTGAATTAGATTGATTGAATTTCGCATGCTGCGAAAACCCTGACATTGCAGTACAAAACAAACACAAGAAAATAATGTTTCGCAGTATAAAAAACATGAAGATTAATATTGAAATTTGGCGGCAAGATAAGAAAATTAATTCTCAATCAGCTCCATCCTGGCTTTAAGCATTTCATTCTCTTCCGTCAGTTTTGTAAGTTGCTTGTTTTGTTCAATAAGATAGAGGGTAAGTTCTTCAATTTTTTGCATCATGATAGCATTCATTTCTCCGACTTTAAGTCCTTCTTTTGTAACTTCAGTGTCAGTGGGGACATCCGGAAGGTGTTTGTTTTCTTTAATATATTTTTCTATTTGATCAAGAGGGGTCAATTCGTAATCATCATTAAAAACAAAATCTGACCACACATCCAGCTTCACTTCTAATTCTTTTGTTTTAACAATTCCGTCAATTGCAACTGATCCTGAAACAGCAAGTTTGTATCCTTGTGAATTAGTGGTTCCAATTCCGACATTTCCGGTATTGGCATTTAAATAGCTGTCTCTGTTACCTGATATTCGGCAATTCTCTGTACCTGTGCCGTTTCCTTTATATATCCTTATAGCTGCTTCGCCTGTTGTATTTGTAAAGCCCCACTTGTACCGTCTTGTGGGACAGGACTTATTTTAATTGTAGCAAACCCAGATGTGGCTATTTTTCTGATATCCAAAAAATTGTATGTCCCCCCATATATATCCTGAATAGTTGAATAACCCCCACCATCAGAATCGTCTATTCTGATAGTTGCATCACTGTCATAAACTGTCAGTTTGTTTGCAGGGTTGGTTGTTCCAATGCCGACTTTACTATTATTGACATTAAAATAACTATTTTTATTGCCTGATATTCTGCAATTCACTGTACCTGTGCCGTTTCCTTTATATATCCTTATAGCTGCTTCGCCTGTTGTATTTGTAAAGCCCCACTTGTACCGTCTTGTGG
>JAIOTT010000153.1 GCA_021106655.1 Bacteroidales bacterium | reverse complement strand
TGTCCCCGAAGAATCCTTTCAGAGGTTTTAAATCATTAGGGGTAATTCTGGAATTATTTTATCTTCTACAGAAGTCAAATACTATTACCTATATGTTGGTCAAGGATATTTACAACCAGGAATGGGCAGTACCTAATTACCTCACTCCAAGGCAACTTAATATTAAGCTAGTTGCACGATTTTAATTCAAACATTTGTAATACTAGCATACCAGTCGGCAGTGGATAGTCGGCAGTCAACAGATTAATTGCCTACTGGAGACTGGTGACTGTAAACTTGTATTTTACTTGCACAAAGGTTAATTCTCAGATAATAGTTTAGTTGAAAGACAAAATCGACTTCTTAATAATATCAATTGCTTCGAGAATTTGCCCTTCAGAAATCACTAATGGTGGTGCAAACCGGATAATATGTTGATGCGTTGGCTTGGCAAGAAGTCCGTTTTCAGCCATTTTAACACAAACATCCCAAGCTTCATTGCCGTTTTTAGGTTCGATAATAATTGCGTTCAGCAAGCCTTTGCCCCGAACCAGAGTGATCATATCAGATTCTATCTTACTCAATTCTTCGCGGAACAATTTTCCTAAACGCTCAGCTCTTTCAGCAAGATTCTCATCTTTAATAACTTCAAGTGCAGAGATTGCAACTTTTGCAGCAACAGGGTTACCACCAAAAGTAGAGCCATGTTGCCCCGGCTTTATGCAAAGCATAATATCATCATCTGCCAAAACAGCGGAAACAGGATAAACACCTCCTGAGAGAGCTTTCCCAAGAATTAATATATCAGGCCGTACATTTTCATGGTCGCATGCAAGGAGCTTTCCTGTACGTGCAATTCCGGTCTGCACTTCATCAGCTATAAATAAAACATTCTTTGCTTTACATAGATCATATGCATTTTTAAGATAGCCTTCATCAGGAACATAAACACCAGCTTCGCCCTGTATCGGTTCTACAAGAAAACCGGCTATATTTGGATCTTCCAGAGCCTTTTCCAAAGCAGGAATATCATTATATGGAATAGTAACAAATCCCGGAGTGTAAGGTCCGAAACCACCACGTGAGTCAGGATCAGTTGACATAGAAATAACAGTAATTGTTCTTCCATGAAAGTTACCTTCACAAACAATGATCTTCGCTTCATTATCAGGAATACCTTTTTTATCATATGCCCATTTCCGGCATAGCTTTATTGCTGTTTCATCACCTTCAGCGCCTGTGTTCATTGGTAAGATTTTATCATAACCAAAATATTCAGTTATATACTTTTCAAACACTCCCAGAGAATCATTATAAAATGCCCTTGAAGTTAAGGTCAATTTGCGCGACTGATCAACCAGAGCCCCTACAATGCGAGGATGACAATGACCCTGATTAACAGCAGAATATGCTGATAGAAAATCAAAATATTGTTTACCCTCCACATCCCATACATACACTCCTTCGCCTCTCTCCAAAACTACCTCGAGAGGATGATAATTATGAGCGCCATATTTATTTTCAAGTGCAATTGCTTTTTCCGATGTTATAATTTCTGCCATTTCTCTAAAATTTATTTATGTTATTAATTCATTTTTTTTATTCTACAAATATAGATTATTATTCTTATATTTATAGTCAGATAAATTTCCTTTTATTTATATTAAAATCTTTGTAAAACTTAGTGACCTTGTACCTTGGTAGCAAAAAAAGAATAGCCACAAAGACACTAAGGCTCTAAGAAAACACAAAAGAAGAAGAAGCCACTACATGTACAAACCCGAAAGTATATATACAAAAATCGCCCTTCAGACCATTATATCACACATAATGGAAGGGGAAGTTACAGAAATCCCTGATAACGAAATCCCTTCTGAATTGAAAGCAAAGAAATCATGTTTTGTAACATTACACAACATTGATGGGGAATTAAGGGGATGTGTCGGAACATTAACCCCTTACATGAACAATTTATATGAAGAAATTATTCAAAACAGCATTTCTGCGGCAACAAAGGACTCAAGATTTGAAGCTGTTTCCGAAAAAGAACTGGATGACATCTGCCTTAGTGTTTCTGTTCTTTCTGAACCATATCCTATTGATAGTTTTACAGAACTTGATCCAAAAAAGAAAGGATTAATTGTTAAACTACAGGGCAAAACACAGGCAGTTTTACTACCAAACATAAAAGGCATTGATACAGTTGAAGATCAGATTTATAAGCTTAAAAAAAAGGGAGGCATTGAGGATGTGGATAATGAGCTTTTAGAATTCTATGCTTTCACAGCTAAAGAGTACAAATAATAGTTTTCGTTCACCGTTTAAGATAAAGAATATACATGAGTGAATGCTTAATTACCTACATTGTTAAATTGTTATATTGTTAAATTGTTTTATGGAAAAGAACCTGTTATTAGTTTAATAAACAATACCATGAACGCCTTCAAAGCATTATTTTATGAGCAACTAGATAATGATTCAGTAAAATGTAATCTCTGTCCACACAATTGCATTATTGAAGAAAGCAATCAAGGTAGTTGTGGAGTTAGGATAAATAAACTTGGCGAACTCTATTCAGAGGTGTATGGCAAAATAAGTGCATTAAACTCTGATCCCATAGAAAAAAAACCTCTTTATCATTATTATCCCGGCAAAAATATTTTATCTATTGGAAGCATAGGATGTAATTTCAAATGTAAATTTTGCCAAAACTGGGAGATATCCCAGCAAGTAAAGGAAAGTATGAAGTCTCTTCAGGATTTTTCACCAGAATCCATTATCGAGTTAGCTCTCAAACGCAATAGCTTTGGGATTGCATATACATATAACGAACCATCTGTGTGGTATGAATTCATGCTTGATACGGCTAAAATATCACATAATTATAATCTTAAGAATGTGGTAGTTAGCAATGGATATATTAACGAAAAACCTCTGCAAGAATTACTAAATTTCATTGATGCTTTTAATATTGATCTTAAAGCGTTTGAAAATGACTTTTACAAAAAATACTTAAGTGCAACCATAGAACCGGTTAAATCCAGCTTAGAACTAATAAAGAATAGCGGGAAACATCTTGAAATAACAAATTTGATAATTCCGGGACTTAATGATGATCCTGAAACATTTTTGAAGATGGTGAAATGGATATCAGAAAATTTAGGAAAAGATACTGTTTTGCACCTCTCAAGGTATTTCCCTACTTATAAGCTTGATATAGAAAGCACTCCGCTAAAAAAATTACTTGAATTATTTGATATAGCTAAGTCGGAATTATATCATGTTTACCTTGGAAATATTAATGCGGACAAAGGAAAGAATAGCTATTGTAGTAAATGTGGAAATCTTATAATAAGACGAACAGGTTATAATACTAATATTTGTGGTATTGATGAGAAGGGGAAATGCACAAAGTGTGGTCAGGTTGACATTAAATGCTGCTAAATTAAAATAACATAAATACAAATACTCATGACTACTAGAAAACCCTATGTTGCAGGAAAATTCTACCCCGGAAATAAAAATGAGATCGATGACCTGATCAGTAGTATTCTGATAAAAGAAAAGCCCAAAATTGACATTTCCTTGTCAGAAAAATCGATTATTGGAGGAGTTGTTCCTCATGCAGGCTACATATTTTCTGCATGTCAGGCAGTGCATTTTTTTGAGATCATAAAGAATTCAAAGACTGAATACGAAACAATTTTTATAATTAATCCTAATCATAGCGGCTATGGTTATGATTTGTCGCTCGACACAAATGATTCATGGGAAACTCCTCTTGGTAAAGTAGAGCTTGATAAAGATTTTATGGACTTAATGAATATCCCAAAAAGTGAGATCGCCCATAAATATGAACATTCAGGAGAAGTGATGTTACCCCTGCTTCAGTATTTTCTAACTTATGATTATAAAATATTACCAGTAACTATATCCAGGCAGAACTGCGAGAATGCAGTTACACTTGCGAAAGCAATCCATGATGCTAACAAAGTGTTAAAGAAAAGGATACTGATCATTGCTTCATCCGATTTCTCTCATTTTGTTGAACCCTCAGAAGGCAAAAAACTGGATCAATTGGTGCTTGATGAGATAAAAGCATTGAATTCAGAAAAGCTATATGACAAAGTGATGCAAAACAATATTTCAGTCTGTGGATATGGGCCTATCATTACTCTAATGGAATATTCCTTATTGCTCACACCCAAACCCCAAACAAAGATCCTGTGCATGGGAAATTCTGGGGATGTGATACCCTCAAATGAGGTGGTTGATTACATCTCTATCTTATTCTATGAAAAATAGTTAATGTGATAATGTGGTAATATGTTGATGTGATAATTCAGGAATGTTGCTATAATTCTTTTCGTTCACGCAAAGCGCGCTAAGAAATCGCTAAGATCGCAAAGGAATAGAATATTTCAAATAATTTTAACAGTAATCTCTGCGGTCTTTGCGACTATATTTTTGCGGCCTTTGCGTGAAATAAATTTTTACAAGGTTACCTTTTTAAGTCCAAGCATACTAATATTTGATTTTGTAAGTGTTGTAGATAGAAGGTTGCTATGAGGTGGATCGTTTTCCTTTTCTTTTTTGTTTTACTTGGTTATACTAAAATTACGGCTAATGATAATTCAGTGGCTGGAGGACGTTCTGCTGCTCTAGGCGGTTCTTCAGTTAGCCTGGAGGGCTTTTGGTCAGTTTATAATAACCAGGCAGGTATTGCATCATATAAGCATGTAGCGGTAGGTATAAGTTATGAAAACCGCTTTCTCATTAATGAATTAAGCACAAAATATGCGGCTATTATTTTTCCTGTCAGGAGTGGTGTTTTCGGGCTCTCGATTTCCTCCTTCGGATTTACACTTTACAATGAAAAGAAAATTGGATTTGCCTTTGCGCGGAAGTTTGGAAAATACTTTTCTGCAAGCCTGCAAATTGATTACCTTGGTATTAGAATAGGCAATGAATATGGCAAAAAAGATCTATTTACCTTTGAAACAGGAATGCAAGCACAAGCGAACAGCAATCTAAGTTTAGGTTTGCATATCTTTAATCCCCCCCACATCAAATTATCGGATCAGTACAATGAGCTTCTGCCTGCTGTTATTAAATTTGGTATTACATATAAATTTTCAAAGAAAATTTGTTCTACAGTTGAAATTGAGAAGAATACTTATCATAATGCTGTTATCAAAGTTGGAATAGAATATCTGATTACACAAAATGTCTCTTTCAGGATAGGTGTTGCTACTCAGCAAGGTATAAACAGCTTTGGAATAGGTTATAAATTTAAAACCTTTGTTTTCGATATCTCCTCATCCTATCATCCCGGCTTAGGTTATATTTCACAGGCATCTTTGATATTTGAAATTAAATCAAACAACTAATGAATAAATAAAATAACCTTCGTGAATCTTTGTGGCTTTGTGCCTTCGTGGCCATATTCTCCTGCCACTAAGACACCAAGACTCAAAGGTGTCACTAAAAACAACATGCAATGAATAAATGCGAACCATTAGCAGATGAATTAGAAGCAATCGGTAAAAAAATTGTTGATGCTGCATACACTGTACATAAACGAATAGGACCAGGTTTACTTGAGAAGGTTTATGAAATATGCTTTTGCCATGAACTTCAAAAAAGAGGCTTGAGCTTCAAGAGACAGTTAAACATACCTATCGTATATGATAACTTACGATTTGATGAGGGTTTAAGGCTGGATGTGCTTGTAGAAGATAAAGTAATTTGCGAACTAAAAGCCCTTGAAAATGTTAACCCTGTGTGGGAAGCTCAAGTTCTAAGCCACCTCAATCTGACTAATAACCGTCTTGGTTATTTAATAAACTTTAAAGTGACTCTGATGAAATACGGCATTAGAAGATTTGTATTATAGCCTTCGTGAACTTTCGAGACTTAGTGCCTTGGTGGCAAAAAAAAAGAATAGCCACAAAGTCTCAAAGGCACAAAGATTTCACTAAGAAAGATAAATTATGTATGATGATTTTGAGAACAGTATTAATTATAACAGGATTTATTTTATATTCTACTTGCACACTTAGTCAAGTTCAGGAAGAGTCAGAAATAAAATCAAATAATACCCTATCGAATATCCTGGAAGATATTGCAGAGGATCTGGATGAAGAGCCTGATTTTGAAGAATTATTTGATCAGATGGAGTATCTTAAGGAATACCCTTTAAACCTTAACTCTGCATCAGAAGATGAGCTTAAACAAATTATATTTCTTGATGATTATAAAATCTCCAATCTGCTGGATTATATTCAAAATTATGGTGATCTGATAACGGTTTATGAACTAGTAGCCGTAGAAGGATTTGATATAGGATTCATTATGACACTATTGCCATATATAAAAATAAGTCGGATAAAAGATGAACAAAAAATAAAATTAAAAGATATTTTTATGAATGGAAAGAACCAGGTATTATTGAGATACCATCAAATAATTGAAGCCCAGCATGGATACTCACTGGAAAAAGATTCTATCATTTCTCTTAACACAAATCAATATTATTTTGGATCACCAGCAGGCTTATACGTACGCTATTCTTACAATTTTAAAAATAAGGTTAAAGCTGGTTTTACTTTAGATAAAGATCCGGGTGAGGAATTTTTTCAAAGTTCACAAAAAGTCGGATTTGACTATTCCTCTGCTCACCTATATTTACAAAATATTGGAAGAATAAAAACCCTTGCGATAGGTGATTATAAGCTTCTATTCGGACAGGGGTTGACATTGTGGTCAGGTCTGGCATTCGGCAAATCCCCGGAAGCAATAAAGCTCAAGAAGTACAGTAGAGGAATATTAGCATATACTTCAACAAATGAAAGTTCTCTTTTCAGAGGAATTGCCACATGCATCTCAGTAAATAATAAAATCGATGTCTCAATATTTTTCTCAAAGAAAAGAAGAGATGCTAATATTATCAAAACCGATACTTCAACAAATTCAGAGTGGATATTCAGCTCTTCCTCTGAAAGTGGGTATCACAGAACAATAAATGAAATTGCAAGGCAGAATGCAATAAAAGAAACCATATATGGAGGAAACATATCATATAGAAGTAAGAAATTTAGCACAGGAATAAATTTTTACAAAACGATCTTCAATTTAAGACAGCTCCCTGTATCAATGCCATATAACAACTTTATATTCCGGGGAAAAGAAAATTATCTACTAAGTGCTTCGTATAACTATTTGTATAAACAATTTAGCTTTTTCGGGGAAATATCACACAGCTCGGGTGGTGGATATGCCAGCCTCAACGGAATACATGCAGATGTCAATCCACGATTTACCTTATCGGCAATTCACAGATATTACTCAAAAAATTATCACTGTATCTATTGCAACGGATTATCTGAATCAAGTGATCTGTCAAATGAATATGGACTATACATTGGATTCGTTGCATTGCTTCACTCCAGATGGAAATTAAACGCATATTCAGATTATTTTTCATTTCCCTGGCTCAAATACGGAATAGATGCACCTTCAAAAGGCACTGAACACCTTATACAGCTGGACTTTAGTGCTTCACGAAAAGCTTTTATGTATATCCGCTACAGGAATAAAATGAAACAACAAAATTATTCTGATGAAATTCTTGATTATATTGGAAACATAAAAAAGCATAATATCCGATATCACCTCGAATATTCAATTTCTAACACTTTAACCTTAAAGAACAGGATTGAGCTACTGTATCTGAAAATTGAAAGTAAATCGCCCGAAAAAGCAATTCTTTTTTACCAGGATATAATTTTCACCCCTGTCAACAGAGCTATAAGTATTGTTTTTCGCTATGCAATTTATGATACCGAATCATATGAAACGAGGATATACGCTTATGAGAATGATGTTTTATATTCTTTTTCTGTTCCGGGATATTATGATGAAGGATACAGATATTATATACTTTTCAAGGCGGCGATATTCAAAAATCTCACCTTATGGACCAGGTTTGCCAGGACAAAGTATATTAACAGGGAGAGTATCGGATCAGGCCCGAGTTTGATAGACGTGAACACCCGGTCAGAGGTTAAGGTGATGGTACGCTTGAAGTTTTAGTAGGCAGTGGCAGTGCTACTTCCTCTTCTCCTCCTCAAGCTCCTTCATTTGTTTCTCCATTTCCTTCATTTGTTTCTCCATCTCCTTTCGTTGCTTTTCAAATTCCTGCTGCATCTTTTCCATTTCCTTTTCATACTCTTCCATCTCCTCTTCATGCATTTCAACCTCCTTCAGGTGCTCGAGACCTTTGATACCAAGCGAATGCGACAACTTGGACATATCATTAAGGTCAATTTCACCTTGTATACTGATCAATGTATTATCTCCTTCACCACCTGAAACCATAATCATTTCTCCAATCTTTCCTGATTTCAGTTTTCTGATAAAGAACTTTATGTTCTGATCCTTTTCCTTTATTGACATAAGTTCTGTATATTCTTCTGCACTAAGATCTACTTGCAGGCTTTTATAAAAATCCAGCTTGGCCTTTTTATATTC
Source organism: Bacteroidales bacterium (assembly GCA_021106655.1). GTDB lineage: Bacteria > Bacteroidota > Bacteroidia > Bacteroidales > SMBSF77 > SMBSF77. The sequence continues at coordinate 5,897 of JAIOTT010000153.1, read as the reverse complement.
AGAATTATCAAAAGTTATGATTTTTATAGATGACAGACCTTTCATCAAATTATTAAAATCTTCTCCTTCATCGACAGTTTCTATATTTGCAAACAAGGCAAACATTTCTTCAGTGATCACAACTGTTGTGAATCCATCTTCATCACCATATTTTTTGATAACGATATCTATTGGGCTTTCTTTGGCTTCCTGGGCAATCAGTCCAAATGGGATAATGAATAGTGCAATTAATAAGATGCTTAAAGTTTTCCTTTTCATAATATTAGTTTTTACGGGTTATTAATTCTTTATATTGATTGAATGATGAAAACTTATTAAAGTCGTTCACTCCGGCATTGAATTTCTCACTTACAAGCAATAAAGCTTTTTTTGCTTCTGCATATGCCGCTTCAGGATCTTCATAAGTATCTTCTATATTATATGCTGTGTTATTTGGTTTGGCAATGAATTGAAAATAGACTCCAATAAATATTAAAATACTGGCTGCTATGCCTGTAATAAAATAAAAGGTCCTATGCCTTTTTCCATAAGTTTTGCCAATATTCTCCTGGCCTATTTTCTTAATCAGATCACTTTCAAGATCAGATTGTGGATTTTTTTCTTCCCTGGCAAAGTTGTAATACCTGAATTGCTCCTGATGAGACGATAAGTGGTCAGGGACAATTTCCTGGTTGAAATAATCCCTCAATCTTTGCTCCTCTTCAAGGGAAGACTCACCATCATAGAACCTTTTAAGTAAGGCTTCAATTTCGTTTAAGTTCATAATCATACTTTTTAGTAAGGCTATCCCTGACTTTTTTACGGGCCCGGGATAAGTTCACTCTGATTGTATTAATATTCAGATCCATTATCTCTGCAATTTCTTCAAAAGAATATCCTTCAATATCACGTAATTGGATTATCATTTTTTGCTGATCAGGCAAATTGTCAATTATCTGTCTGGCATTCATCACGCTATCAGCAAGTTCAGTTTTCTCGTATGGAGACACCTCATCTTTTGTATTAAAAGGTGAGTCCACATCCATCACATTTCTATTGCGAGATTTTATGGAGTCGATACAAAGGTTTTTTGTTATTATCATTGCAAATGCGTCAATGTTTCTGTATTCGGTCAGTTTTTTTCGTTTATTCCAGAGTCTCATAAAAGTCTCCTGAACAATATCTTCAGCTTCTTCGCGATTAGCAAGCAATCGATAAGCAAAGCGATATAACTTCCTATTGACCGGAAGGACTTTTTCTATAAATTCTCCTGACTTCATTCAATAATAATGACGAAAAAATGGACGAAACATTACACCTTTAAGGAACTTTTTTATAAAGATACTTCTTTTTAAGTACTAAAAGTGCCTTGAGTACTTGAAGTATTGAGCACACTCTGAAAAGTCATTTTCTTGCCACTAAGTCTCAAAGGCACAAAGTTATCACTAAGATTAAAACTCTGAATGTCTCTACTTTGTGTATTCTTTGTGACTTAGTGTTTTAGTGGCATTTTCTTATTTTTTGATTTATGTGAGTGAACTCAAGTATTTAAAGTTGAAAGATGAATTATGATTGCGATAAGAAGTTTTCAACAAACTTGCATAAGATTAAATTTTATTTATTTTTGCATTTGCTTTTTAAAAGTATAGAATCAAATATTAAAAAATAAATTATTAACCTAAAATTAAGATTATGTTAAAAGAACATCCAAAAGGACTATTTGTAGCCTTATTTGCCAATATGGGTGAACGCTTTGGTTACTACACCATGCTTGCAATCTTCGTGTTATTCTTACAGGCAAAATACGGGTTCGAGTACGGACTCGCTTCTCAGTATTTTGGTATCTTTCTGGCTTTTGTATATTTCATGCCACTGTTTGGAGGTATTATTGCCGATAAAGTTTTAGGCTATGGAAAAACAATCAGTCTTGGATTAATTGTGATGTTTATTGGCTATATTCTCATTGCCATTCCAACATCATGGTCTGCCGACCATCCTAACAGAGGTTTGACTTTGATCATTGGAGGCTTAGCAGTTATATCGCTTGGAACAGGTTTATTTAAGGGTAATTTACAGGCTTTGGTTGGTAATCTGTACGATTCCGATAAAAAGTATGACAAATACAGGTCTCTCGGTTTCAATATTTTTTACATGGGTATTAATCTTGGTGCCATGTTTGCTCCGACTGCTGCAAAAACAATTAGCAATTGGATGCTAAGAGGGTCAAAACTAACTTATGAAGGAGCTATACCTTCTCTGTCTCACAAATTTATAGATGGAACGATTACCCCCGAACAAACAACTGAGCTAACTAAATTAGCTAATGAACAAGTAGCTTTCTCGGGTATGGATGGTAATTTACTTGAATTCTCGAACTATTATATAAACCACCTGGCTGAATCATACCACTGGGCATTTGGAGTAGCTACACTCTCACTTATAGCATCTATGTTGATATTTTGGGGATTTAGAAAGTATTACAGCTTTGCCGACCTGACAGAGAAGCAAAAAGCCAAAAGTGAAGAGCATAAGGATAAGGTGATCACATTAACACCTCAGGAAACCAAACAGAGGTTAATCGCTCTTGGTTTGGTGATGTCTGTAGTGATTTTCTTCTGGATGGCTTTTCACCAAAACGGTGCTGCAATGACAGCTTTTGCAAGAGATTATACTGCTGATACTGTCAGCCGTGGAACCAATATTTGGTTTGATCTGTTTGGGATGTTATCTATTGGTTTATCTGTATTAGGGCTGATACTTTTCTTTATGAAAAAGAATGCAAAAACAGTGCGTATGGTGGGATTGGTTATGTTTGCAGCATTTGGGGTTCTATCCTATTTCAGGATAATGGGATATGATGAGATCAATAAATTTACACCTCAGATGTTTCAACATTTTAATCCATTTTTTATAGTAGCGCTAACTCCTATTATTGTTGGACTGTTTTCATGGATGGCCAGGAAAGGTATAGAGCCATCAGATCCGAAGAAAATAGGAATAGGTATGATAATAACGGCTATTGGTTTTACAGTCCTTGTAGTCGGGTCATTCTCGCTGGTTGGTCAATCTCCCGGTGACATTGATGAAACCAAAATCTCCAGTGCATTTGCTGTTGGCACCTATTGGCTTATCAGTACTTATTTTATACTTACAATTGCAGAATTATTCCTCAGCCCAATTGGTTTATCTTTCGTTTCGAAGGTAGCTCCACCACAATATAAAGGAGTGATGCAAGGGGCCTGGCTAGCTGCAACGGCCGTTGGAAATTATGGTGTTGCATTGGTTGGGATATTATGGAATAAAATCGAACTTTGGCAATTCTGGGGAATACTGGTATTACTCTGTGCAATTGCAGCCATCTTCATCTTCTCAATACTTAAACGTCTTGAAAACTCCACGAGATCAGCTGTATAAGAATTTGAATTAGAAATTTTATAAAAGCAGGACAAACGTCCTGCTTTTTTTTTGTAATTTCGAATCTGTTAATACAATAAGATAATTTTAGATGCAATATCCCTGGCAACATAATCGCCGTTTTAATGCTTATGCTCAATACTTCAAAAAGCAGTTTGGAGAAAGAGTCCAGAAGCTTACAATAGACGCAGGATTTACATGCCCGAACCGTGACGGCACTTTGGGAGTGGGTGGATGTACCTATTGTAACAACGATGCTTTTAATCCTTCCTATTGCCATTCTTCAAAGTCAATAAAGGAACAGATACAAGAAGGGATTGAATTTCATGCAAATCGTTATCGTAGAGCAGATAAATTTCTGGCATATTTTCAGGCATATTCAAACACTTACAAGCCTTTGGATGAATTGAAGAGACTATATGAGCAAGCGTTAAACCGGAAAGAGGTAATTGGCCTGGTTATAGGAACAAGGCCGGATTGTGTAGATGATCAAAAGCTTGAATATTTCAATGAGTTATCAAAAGAATATTATGTTATTATTGAATATGGCATTGAATCATGTTATAATAAAACATTAGAGAGAATCAGAAGGGGGCATAGTTTTGAACAAAGTAAAGATGCGATTAAAGCAACTTCAGCGATGGGAATCAGGACGGGAGCACATTTGATCTTCGGTCTCCCGGGTGAAAGCAGAGAAGAGATGCTTAAGCAAGCTGAAATTATCTCTAAATTACCTTTGAACAACATTAAGTTCCATCAATTGCAGATAATTAAAAATACTCCCTTTGCAGATGAATACAAAAACAATCCGGAGAATTTTGAGATGTTCTCACTCGAAGAATATCTTGATTTCATAGTAAAATTCCTTGAGAGATTAAATCCAAATATTGTTATTGAACGTTTTGCAGGAGAAGTACCACCAAGGTTTCTTGCCGGCCCGGGATGGGGATCGATAAGGAATGATCAATTTCTGAATCTTCTTGAAAAAAGATTAGAGGAACTTGATACCTGGCAAGGAAAAAAATATAATAACAGGTAGAGACAGACGACCGCCTGTCTCTACCTGTTATTATATTTTTTCGTTCGTCCAACCTCCTTTAAAGCTTTCGAAAGTATCCACTCTATCTGTGCATTGGTACTCCGGAACTCATCTGTCGCCCATTTTTCTATCCTCTCAAGATTGTCAGGATCGATCCGAAGTACAAATGCTTTTTTCTTTGCCATAACTACTGATGTAATGTTCCTGTGTTAATAACCGGGCTGGCATCCTTATCCGAACAAAGTACAACCATCAAATTGCTGACCATAGATGCTTTCTTTTCTTCATCCATTTCAATAATCTCCTTTTTCGACAGTTGTTCCAGGGCCATCTCAACCATACTTACTGCACCTTCAACAATTTTATACCTAGCAGCTACTATTGCCGTTGCCTGCTGACGTCTCAACATTGCTCCGGCAATTTCTGAAGCATATGCAAGATAGCTGATCCTGGCTTCCATAACTTTAATACCTGCAATAGCCAGGCGTTCACTCAACTCTCCTTCCAGAGCATGATTTACATCATCACCTCCGGATCGAAGAGTTGTATCAGTCATCTCATCATCAAAGTTATCATAAGGATAATGTCCTGCTAATCTTCGTATAGCCGATTCACTCTGAATATTTACAAAATGAACATACTCATCAACTTCAAATGCAGCTTTGAAAGTATCTTCTACTTTCCATACCAATACAATTCCAATCATGATAGGATTACCAACCTTATCATTAACTTTGATAGGTTCACTGTCGATATTCCTGGCACGTAAAGAAATCCTTTTCTTGACAAAGAAAGGATTCACCCAAAAAAAGCCGTTTTCTTTAACTGTGCCAATATATCTCCCAAACAATATTAACACACTCGACTCATTAGGGTTGACTATAAGAAAACCACCGACACAAAACAGTCCGATCGCAAGTATTACTACTAGGAAGTACATTTTCAATGTAATCATTCCCAATAGAGGAAGCGCAATTAATATCAGGGTAAAGAGCAAGGCAAAATAACCTGATATAGGAGAGAATTTTTTTTCTTCTTTCATAATATTTTAATTATATTAATACTAATATGATATCACAAAGATATAACATTGAATTACAAAAGTCAAGTCTTTTTTAAATTTTCTTTAATTCAGGCTAAATTCTATTTTAAGCATACTTCAATTACTCCAATGTTAAATTGTTCTATTGTTTCATTGCTTGATCCCTGATACTTGATACTCTGTACTCGATACTCTTTTCAGATTTTAAATTGCCTCCGGATTCATCCGGAGGATTTGAAGTTACAAGAAGCAATATGGTTTTAACCAAATATATATTTTGGCTAAAGCCAGTTTTGTTGTTTTGATCTCTGGTCAACTGGATAAACAGACTGTGTGAAAGTATTATCTATTATCATTTTTATTACTAACAACCGGATAAATTAAGTTATTATTTTTATGTATTTTCCTATTTTTGATTATATC
>JAIOTT010000009.1 GCA_021106655.1 Bacteroidales bacterium | reverse complement strand
TTTTAATTCAATTACAACTGTATTTCCAAGATGGTCAACTCCAATTAAGTCAATGAAGGTGTTTAGATTTGTAGTTACTTGTCTCCCGATTATCAGAATCTTACTATTTTCAAAAAAGTATTCAGGATTGTTTTTAAGTAGAATTTCCAAATCAATCTCTTTATTTTCTTCTTTGAATCCTTGCTCATTAAATTGAACAAATTTTCCCTCGGTATTTATTGTAAATAGTTTCATGCTTCATTAATTTTTATTGTCATCTGTAGCCTTGCCCATAACAATTGTGTAAATATATGTTGTGTATTTTTTTCCTCTTTGCTAATTATTTCACACAAATATAGTGTTTTTTTTAATGTCTCTTAGTTAGTTAATTAGTTGAGTGGAGGAAGTCGGAAGACCGGAGACCGAAGTCAGGAGTTGGGAATCCGGAAGACTGGAAGAAAGTGGCAGGAGCAGTGGCAGGGGCAATCCTCAGTCCTCAGTCGGCAGCCACAGTCGGTTTATTATTTCAAACCGGAAACTTAAAATTTGAAGGAACCTAAATAAACAACATCCCAATTTTTATTTTCCTAATTTCGAATTTCCAGTTTCCAATTTCCATCTCGCAACCCACAACTTCTTATCATTATCACATAAGTGTATTGACTATTTCTTTAATATTGTGCAAACTCATCTCATTACTACTGATTGCTTCTATCTTTTCTTACCCCTAATCTTTTTATTATCCGGTTTATCTAAAATGTTTTTAGAATTTTCAGCTGACACAATTGGTTTTCCTGTTTGTTTTTCAATCTCTAGTCTTGCTTTTTTTGCAGCATTATCACCTTTACGGGCAATACTTTTATTTTCCTCTAATCCTTCTGGTTGCTTTTCTTTCGATATTTCGGTTGTAGAAGCTTCGGCTAACATGTTCAACACCAGTTCAAGGTTACTCATATTGTCTCGCAGATTTTCTTTTTTAAGACCTTTAATCTTCTTGTAATCTTTTACGTTTTTTCCTGCCCAGGCTTTAGTTAATTCATTAGTTAAAATGGCATATTCCAAACCTTGCTTCATTCCTCGTTCATTCCATTCGTCAGTCAGTTCTTTTCTAACTTCAATGCTTTTCAGGCGTTGGTTAATCCAATTTTTAGAGTAGCCTTTTGCGAGGTAGGTCTCCATTGCTCTATCAAATGCGAGTTCCGGGTCTTCAGTCTCTTCAATTCGTTCATATCCCACTTTAGCTAACCATAATTTAAAAGGTTCTGCCTTTGACGATGGAACAGATTGAATTAGGCGCAAAAGTTGTTCTGTATCAGCAACATCAGTCATTCTCATTTTTCCGTCTTTTGCAAGCATCTTCAACTGGTGACAATTTGTCACCGTTTCATTTCCTTCTTTTTTCAAGCGTTCTTTGAGTTTATTCCAATATTTCCTTGCTGTTTGATAATTTTGTTGTACTGTTAAAATTGCCACAACATCAACAACAGAGAAATACCATAATTCTTTCCCCTCATCCCAATGTGTTCTTACACTTTGGTTTTGAAATAACTGTAGTCTATTTTCCTTCTTTGATTTCTTGTTATCCATTATTACTTCTTTCTTTTTCGTGTCTTTTTCTGTCTGAACAAGGATTATGTGGTACAAACTTTCTTCCGTTACTAATTATTTCACACAAATATAGTGTTTTTTTAATGTCATTTGGTTGGATGATAGGTAAATAGTTGAGTAGTTAGTGAGTGAGTTGGAAAAGTAATAGTAGCAATGGGATCAGGGACGCCACCCCTTCATTCTTCGGGGGTGGCGTCCCTTTTAATCTCTTGGATCAGTTTGAATTGACAACTTTGCCATTTTTTCAACCGTGACATTCGGGAAATCAAACTCCTGTGTGATCTCGCCGTAAATAAGATACACCCCCCTCCCCTTAAAAGGATATCTGCGTAAGGAATCGGGGAAGTGAACAGTGTCAAAAAACTCTCCGTCAGCATCGAGGAAAGCAGCAAAATGCATGATCTCACGCTTTACTGTTTTAACAAATTTAATCGCAACAAGTAATCCAATCATCCGTACTTTCTTACCATTATTATTGATAAGATCCCTTGCAAACACCTCTCCTCTGAAGTCTGTCTTCAACATATCAAAATATGTCATACTTACCGGAAAACCCAACAGCTCTACCTCATCATAAGCATCTTCTATCAATGAATATTCCAGCCTTGGAAGAGTAAAATTCTTTGCAGGGGTATGAAACAAGGATTTGTAACTCGTATTGGCCTTATTCCTGCGTAAATACAAATGTGCTTCCCACAATAACTGTGCTTTAGTCTTCCCTGTAAACCTGAATGCCCCTATGCGTATCAAGAGGATTATCTGCTCAAGGCCGACATTGATACGATCGATAAAATTCTCAAGCCCGGCGTAGAGGCCATCTCTTTTTCTCTCCAAAGGGACCTCTTTTGCAATACGGCTCTCAAGGCTGCTGATATGGATAAAACCGGCATAAACATCAATACCTGATATCGAAGTATTGTAATCGCTCTCATTAACACAAGGTAGTTCAATGTTAGCGCCCTCTCTTCTTGCTTCATAAAAATAAACCCATGTGTGATAAAATCCTCCGAAATTATTAATGACAGCAACCATGAACTCAAGGGGATAATGGGCTTTAAGATAAAGACTCTGAAAGCTCTCAACGGCATATGAAGCTGAGTGTGCCTTAGAGAAAGAGTAGCCTGCAAAGGATTCAATTTGCCGCCAGACTTCTTTAGAAATATCATCAGGATATCCCCTGTCGCTACAATTTTGAAAAAACTTTTTTATAATCCTATCAAGTTCTGACTTGTTTCTTTTCTTGCCACTCATAAGTCTTCTTAGAACATCAGCATCAGCAAGATCAAGTCCGGCAAAATGATGGCATATCTTCAGCACATCTTCCTGGTACACCATCACTCCATAGGTTTCCTTAAGTTGTTCTTCCATCACAGGGTGAATATAATCGAAGCTTTCCGGGTGATGAAAGCGATAAATATACTCCCTCATCATACCTGACCTTGCTACTCCGGGACGTATGATGGAGCTGGCAGCAACCAAGGTGAGATAGTCGCTGCATCGAAGTTTTTTCAACAAGCCTCTCATTGCCGGACTCTCAATATAAAAGCAACCAATAGTTTCTCCGTCCTTCAGTTGCTGCCTGACTTTCCCATCTTTCTTAAAAAGCTCCACCTGGTGAAAATCTACACTCCTACCCTTATTTTGCTTAACAATATCTACACATTCCTTTATATGGCCAATGCCACGCTGACTAAGGATGTCGAGTTTCTCATATCCTAAATCCTCAGCAACATACATATCCCATTGAGTGGTTGGAAAACCTTTGGGTGGAAGGTCAAGGGCAGTATAATATGTAATTGGTTCTTCAGAAACCAAAATACCTCCTGCATGTACACTCCTTATGTTTGGAAAGTCGAACATCATTTCGGCTATCGAATGAATATTCCGGCATATATTATTCCTCTGACTTCCTTTGTGCGGGTTTTCAACCAATTCGTCAATCTCATGTTTAGGTAACCCATGAACCTTCCCCAGTTCCCGGTAAACAGACTTACCTTTAAATGTTGAAGTCGCACCCAGAAGTGCTGTATGCTTTCGTCCGTAACGCTTAAAAATATAATCCTGCACATCTTCTCTTTCTTTCCATGAATAATCAATATCAAAATCCGGCGGACTGGTTCTTTTAGGGTTGATAAAACGTTCGAAATAGAGGTCAAGTTCAATAGGATCAACATCTGTGATCTTCAGACAATACGCAACTATGCTGTTGGCGCCACTCCCCCTCCCAACATGGTAAAAACCCCTCGACATGGAATAGCGAATAATATCCCATGTTATCAGAAAGTAAGATGAAAACCCAAGCCTATCAATGATTTCCAGCTCCTTTAATATTCTTTTTTTCGCTTCCCTATTACTTTTACCATATCTGTATTCCAGCCCGTCAATTGCAAGTTTTTCCAGCAAAATCTTGTCATCATAGGCATTTCCGGTGAATGTTTTTTTGTTTTTGGCAGATTGAAAATCAAAATCAATAAAGCAGTCACTAATGATCTTCTCTGTATTTTTTATTATCTGAGGATATTCAGAATACAATCCTGCAAGATCTCCCGGTGAGAACATCATCTCATCGGGTGTAGCATATTGTTGATCAGTTAATTTTGTGATAAGAATATTATGGTCGATCGCCCTCAGATTCTTATGTAAGATGTAGCCGGCTTCATTTTCAAAACTCACAGAATGAGATATCAGTAATCTTGACTGATCATATTTAAATTCTGAAGAAAACAGCTTCCTCACTTCCGCAGGCTTTATCCCGATATATTCATTATCCTTAAGATCTTTTAATAATTTACTACCAAATGGGTGAACAACATAAGCATTGCTGAACTCTCCATTTTCTATTTCCAGTGACGATTTAAAAAGATTGTGCCCACTTAACTTTTCGTTTATCTCCCTGAGCCCCTCATTATTTCGGGCTATAGCTGTATATAAGCGCCTGTCGCCATCCCTGAATTCAATACCTGCTATTGGCTTGATATTTTCTTTTTTACAAAGTCTTACAAAGTCAATTATCCCCATAGAAGTATTGATATCTGACAAAACAAGAGCGGATAGATTATTCTGTCTCGCAAGCTCTATCAATCTCTCAATTGAAAGCGTACCGTATCTGAGGCTGTAATATGAATGCGCGTTTAAAAAAATGGTTAATTGTTAATTATTAATGGTTAATGACTATTATCAGTTGCGGGTCACGGGTTGGTGACTGAGCACTGCTACTGCTATTCCTTCAAGCCAACAGCCCTCTTTATCGAGTTTTTCCCGTATCTCAAGCGTAACCTATCCATCGCCATATACAGGCTACTCATTTCAGGTGTATCTTCAAACATATTTAGTTGCTGAACTCCACCGACCAGATGACTGAACTTCACACCTACGAGTCGGATAAGCATCCTGCGCTGAAAAACCCGGCCGAAAAGTTCAGTACTCACACTGATAAGGTGGTGATCAAGAGATGTATAGGAAATTCGTTTTTGCAGTGTATGTGTATCAAAATTAGAGTATCTTATTTTTACAGTAACACATGAAGTAAGTTTATTTTGCTTTCGTAACTGAAATGCGATCTTTTCAGTCATGGAGATTATTATTTCTCTTAGCCTTACAACATCAATAGTATCAGTTTCGAATGTCTTCTCAGTACTTATTGATTTACGCTCGGAGTATGGTATTACAGGTGTATGGTCTATTCCATTTGCCCTTTTCCATATCACAATACCATTTTTTCCCATCACTTTCTCCATCATCTCAACAGGGATCATACTCAGTGTTTCAATGGTATTAATTCCCATCGACCGCAGTATTCTGTACGACTGCTTACCTATCATGGGAATCTTTCTTATTGATAAAGGGTATAAAAATGGTTTAATCTCATTATTCATAAGCTGAAGTTCACCATTTGGCTTTGCTTCATTTGTAGCTATCTTCGAAACTGTTTTGTTAACAGATAGTCCGAATGATATTGGCAAAGCTGTATTTTTAATTATTCTCCGGCGAAGCTCATGAGCCCATTTCATGCAACCAAAAAACTTGTCCATACCGCTAATATCAAGATAGTGTTCATCTATTGAAGCCTTTTCGTATACAGGCGATTGCTCAGCAATTATCTCTGTAATAATATTCGAATATTTAGTATATTGTTCATGATCACCTCTTATGATAATTGCATCACTACAGAGGTTTTTTGCCATCTTCATAGGCATTCCTGAACTTACTCCATATTTCCGGGATTCGTAACTGCAACTGGCAACCACTCCCCTGTCGGATGTGCCCCCAATAATTACAGGTTTCCCGATAAGCTTCGAATTAAGCAATCTTTCAACCGATACAAAGAAGGTATCAAGATCAAAGTGGACTATGTGGCGATTAGGTAAATTCATGGATAAGTGGGTTTAAATAAATAAATGACTAGAATTACAAGTGACTAAAATGACTAAAATTAATAACCCTGCTTATCAGACACTTAGGTAGTTTAATTAAAAAAAGTTTGAAAAATATTTGGAATTTCATATTTGTGATATTACTTTTGATTAGTTTTTAATCAATTTTGTGATCACAATATAATCATTATTTTAATAAACTAATGAATTCTTGAAAAAAATCAGTTTTGATCTTCTTAATTTCTAATTGCTCTAATTGACCTATTCTAATTAAATCACAAATCCCAATGTCCAATATTCTTTGTAAAACTTTGTGGTAAAAAATGAATAATATTAATCATATAAAAACATAAAGATGTACTTCAGCAGCAACATTAAATTTCTAAGGAAAAGAAAAGGCCGCACTCAGGATGATGTAGCCTGTTCACTTGAGATGAAACGCTCTACGCTCAGCGGTTACGAAAACGAAGTAGCACATCCGGGTATAAAAGCACTAGTAGCTTTTTCAAAATATTTCAAAATATCAGTTGATACTTTATTAAAAGTTGAACTTTCCGGGCTACCTGAAAGCCAGGTCTCACAAATAGAAAGGGGCTTTGATATTTTCATCAATGGCAGTGATCTCAGGGTTCTTGCTACAACGGTTGATAGTGAAAATGAAGAGAACATTGAACTTGTCAGTGAAAAAGCCAAAGCAGGATATACAAGCGGGTTTGCTGATCCTGAATACATAAAGGTATTGCCAACCTTTCAAATGC
>JAIOTT010000052.1 GCA_021106655.1 Bacteroidales bacterium | reverse complement strand
TACATGCTTGTATGTCACTGAGATACCCCTTTACAGAATGGAAAGCCATTGATTGGCCGGAAAAGGAAATAATTACCCGTCCACATATTTTAGATGCCCAAAATAGCGGTGACACAGTTGCGTTTATCCAATATCTTTTTGAGTATTTGTATCAAATACCTGATGGGCATATTAATTTAGTAGGTGAACTGGATAGTTTTAAGCAAAGTATAATCGCTGGCAGTTATGGTTTCATTATGATTCCTTTGGATGATGGAACGGTTGTGGTTTCATTTGTTCCCGAAGAAAGTCCGGCTTATATTGCAGGTTTACGCTCAGGCGACCAAATTTTGAAATGGAACGGAACTCATATTGATTCTGTGGGGAACAAGGAATACTTAAACTATTTCATAAATTATGCTACAACCGAAGGCCGAATATTCAGCCGCTATTTAATGCTTAGCCGTGATCCGGTTAATACCGTTGCTGAAATAACATTTCAAAGTAATCAATCAAAGTTCGAAAGTACTATTACGCTAACAGCTTTTGATGATTCTATGGAAATGTATCTCATAGGGATGTTTAATACAGCCCAAGCTCCAAACATGGATTCGCTAGTATATTATGATGTGCTTGAAAACAATATTGGTTACTTGTATATTGGTGCTGAAATAGCAGAGGGAATAACACCTGAAGAAATAATGCAAAGTCCTGATTTTATAAAGGTGCAGGATGCTGTAACTTATTTTAACAATAATGATATTGATAAGCTAATAGTTGACCTAAGGTTTAATCTTGGAGGAAATGACATGCAGGCTGCTGTGATGATGGGCTTGTTTTACGAAAATTCTTCATTTTATGAATATATAACAGGTTCTTATGATGATGATTATGAAATTATTTATACATTATGGACAGAACCTCTTACACCCTTGTATGAAGGAGAAATTGCAGTAATTGTTGATCCAAATTGCATAAGTACCGGCGAAGGTCTTGCCATGATGTTTCAGAGATTAGAGAATGCTCAAATTGTTTCTCACTGGGGAACAAATGGTTCCTTTGGTATGGTTGATTATGATCCGGTATTGTTGCCGGCAGGATTAGCAGTTACTTTTCCACAAGGCAAGTCACTGAATGAGGACTATGTTATCCAACTTGATTCCGATTCTACAATGTCAGGTGGTGTATCACCCGATATCAGAGTGCCACTTACTGTAGAAAATGTGATACTTCAGTGGCAGGATGGGCATGATGTTCAGTTGGAATATGCGGAAAGTTTGCTTCTGGATATTGATGAGATAAGTATAAATCAGAAATGGTTGGTGTATCCAAATCCTTGTTCCGAATTTCTAAACATTAAGATAACTTCAGGTGATAAAATTGATTATAAAATAGATATTTACAATTCGTATGGACAAAAAATTCTATCTGATAAATTATGTCATAATGCAGGTGATCAAATATTTTCTCTGGATTTAAGACACCTAAATAACGGAATTTATTTCTACACAGTAAGTGGTGGAGTTAAGGATGTTTCAGGTAAAATTGTGGTTAAACGTTAGTCTTTCACTAAAATAATTCGACATAGAACTAAGATTTAATAGAATGTTAAGCAATTTTTTTCATATTTTTGATTTTTTTAATTTTATTCGGAAACGGAAAATGAAAAAAATCTATAAAGAGCAAATTCGTGGGTTTATCAACAGCATAGTTCCAATATCAGATAAGGATTGGGCTCTTTTTGATTCCCGTCTGGCTTATAAAGAGTATGAAAAGAATGATTTACTACTACGAACCGGTGAAGTGGAGAATTTCATGTATTTTCTGGTTGATGGTGTAACAAGGATATTTCAGTATAAAAATGATATTGAATATACACTAAGGTTTAATTTTCCAATTACACCATTTAACTCTTATACATCTTTTATTACTCAAACACCTTCATTAATAAATGTAGAGGCTTTAACTGATGTAAAAGTCCTCAGGATGTCGCACCATGATATGCAGAGCCTTTACGAAGAGTCTGAAATGGGAGATAGAGTTGGCAGGAGGATGATAGAACTATTATATGTTCAAAGGGAGATAAAAGAACTGCAAATGCACAGCAAAACTGCGGAGGATTTCTACTGTGAACTCGCAAGTAATAATAAAGACCTTATCCAGAAAATTCCACAAAAACATTTAGCCTCCTATCTTGGAATTGCACCGGAGAGCTTAAGTCGTATAAGAAAAAATTTGGCAAATTGTTAAACCTTATATTCTGCCGGTATTTGTTGTAGTATCAGGATTTTAAAGTGAAATAAGAAAAAATCACCTAAAAGCCTTAAAAAATTTCAACAACATCATAATCCTTAGTAACCAACAATCGGGCTTTAGGTTTGATTGATTGAACAACCTGATGTTCTCTTTCAAGGACTTTCATTCGATACTCATTTTGAGGTTCTTTTCCGCGTACAATTTGTGCTTTTTTTGTGTCGTGATATGTTAATTCAATAAAAACACCCAAATCAATACCTTCCGTGTTAATGGCATATAATCCATCAATAATAAGCATATCAATT
>JAIOTT010000426.1 GCA_021106655.1 Bacteroidales bacterium | reverse complement strand
GGGACAGCTATGAATGCTATAACATTTTTTTTGGACTTATAATTCTTTTGTAATTGTCCTAAAGAATCAATAAAAAGGTCAATTCCTTTGTTTTTAAACTCATATCTCCCACTATTGATAATTAGAATGCTATCTTCTGGAATAGTTTGGTTAAGGACAGCTCTCGCAACAGACAGGAGCTTCTTCCTTGCATTTTTTCTCTTAATTGCAAATTCATCCTGTTGAGGTACAAAAGAATCCTCAAAACCATTAGGAGTTACTATATCCACATCTTTGCCAAGGAGGAATTTACATTCTCCGGCAGTGATCTCACTGACAGTTGTAAATCCATCAGCTTCCTTTGCTGACAGGCTTTCCAGGGAATACTTTGAAAGCACACCAAATTGCCTGGCTAGCAATTCAGGTTTGTATGAATTCAAATTACTGTAAAGAGGTAAATTATTCCCAGCTATCGAACGCCCAAGGACAGTGGCATGTGTTGTAAATACACATCCTGCCTGAGGCACTTTTTCTTTTAGATATAGAATTCCGGTACCTGTCATCCATTCATGAAACTGGGCAATGATCTTATCCTGTGCAGATAAAAAGAAGTTATAAAAACTCTCAATAACCTGAGCAGCAGCGTATCCAAAAAGTGCAGGCTCAATATAATCCCAACCTCCTGATAAGGAGTCAAGCTTGTACTTTTCCCATAATTCAGCGAATATTTTATCCTTACGGGAAAAATAGGGTGTGAAATCAACTAATATCACAACAGGCTTTCCGGCAATATTCCATCTGCCAGTTCTAATTCTCAAACCATCTTCATTAGCCTTTTCTTTCCACACTTTGAACAAAGAAATATCTTCAAGAAATTCAGGGTTATTACGTGTTTCTTTCCAGACATCTGGTCCAATAAGCAATAATTTATCACCATATTCCTTAACAAGATTTAATGCCTTGGTTGAGATAACGGTATGTATACCGCCAACCATGTTGCATATCTCCCAGCTGGTTTCAAAAATATAATCGGCTTCTATTCTATTCTTTCTCATAAAAATTCCTTAATAATAATTGAGACTCTTCCGAAAAACCCTTCTTGCCACTAAGTCACAAAGGCACAAAGATTCACTAAGAATAAAATGCAGGATTCAATATCTTTGTGAAACTTAGAGTCTTAGTGTCTTTGTGGCATTTTTTATTTTCTTACTTTTCGTAGTAGACTCATAATTAACTCTTAAAACAGCTTCTTCAGGATACTGTCAAATTTCTTCCTGCTACTTTGGAGATCAGCTTTCCTGGCATTTACAGTTTCTCTGTCGAAGTTTTCAAACTGTTTAAGTGCTTTCTTCCCAAGTAGTCCCTTGACCTTTGTTCTAAAGGTTTCATCAGTTTCTTTCATAATAAAAACCAATGTAATATTATCCACGGCTTTAATTATTTGCTTAATTCTGGAATCGGATAAATAAGGAAGATCATCAAAAGAAACAGTATCTTTTAATTTAGGACTTGATTTCTTCTTTATCGTTTTAACTTTAGGAGTTAGGATTTCCTTAACTGGTTTTTCCTGGAATGCTTTATTTTTCCATACTTTTTCAACCCTTATCTGAAAATCAGAGAACACATTCATAAAGTTGATAAAAGCTTCATATGGAGTACCATAAGGATTAAAATACTTGTGAACATCGCCATCAGAAAACCATTTTGTACACATATAATAAAAATGATCACTTGTTTGCAGATATCTCCAATCCCTTAAAATTTCAGGATCATCAATTTCTCTGACTTTATGCTCTATACTATACAGTTTATCGAATGCTTCATCTTGTAATTCATTTCCAAGCCAGGCGGTCAAATCTCTTTCTTCATCAGCCCATGAGATAGGGTTTGGAGCGTGTATAGCAGACACAGTCTGTAGTTTTTGATTTAATTCTGCTGGTGTATTAAAAGTATAAT
The DNA here is from genome assembly GCA_021106655.1 of Bacteroidales bacterium. Classification (GTDB taxonomy): domain Bacteria; phylum Bacteroidota; class Bacteroidia; order Bacteroidales; family SMBSF77; genus SMBSF77. The sequence goes on along the minus strand of JAIOTT010000426.1, from coordinate 5,100 downwards.
TTGTTGACGAAAGCACTCTTTCAGGAAGAGCTTTCATAAACTCAAATATGCCAGTTTCAGGCCATTGATGTTCACCAAAGGTTTCGTAATCCATGAACAGATTAACAACTTCCTGTTCAGGATCAATTTCATTTAGCCAGCCTGCAAATTTCTGTGATGTAAGAGGCCATTCCTGCCAGCTATGCTGAGAAAAGCGAAAGGCAATATCATCGCTGAGTTGAAAATTCTTTAATAAGAGTTTAAGTTTCGGGTTAATAGCATTACAATACATATAATTAGGGCTTTTCCAACCCAAAACATGCCTGGCTCCTTCTGTGAGCATTGTCCTGAAGCCCATATCTGCAACCATCTCCCCAATCTGATCTGAATAAATCAACTCTGTATTTCTGAATGTAACAGGCTTAACGCCAAAGAGTTTATTAATCTTTTCGTCATGAGCTTCCACTTGTGAAACGAATTCCTCTTTACTAATTAAGGCAGAAAGTGAATGACTATAAGTTTCTGACAATATTTCAACACAGCCAGTATCAACAAGCTTCCTGAAACTATCAATAACATCAGGAGTATACATTTCAAATTGATCGAGTGCAGTACCTGAAATAGAATAACTTATCTTAAATGATGAACCATATTTATTGATTAGATCTAACATTATATTGTTGGCAGGAATATAACATTTGTCCGCTACTCGTCTTGCAATGGTTCTATTCTGGAAATCATCATAATAATGATGATTTTCTCCAATGTCAAAAAAACGATATGTCCTTAACCTAAAGGGTTGATGAACCTGAAAATAAAAACAAATTGATCTCATTGTGTTTAGTATTTAGTATTAAGTATTAAGTAGTGAGTATTAAGTAGTGAGTATCATGACACAGATATCAATTAACCATTTCTCATTATACCTTTGTACAATTATCTCACAATCTCATATCTCACAATCTCATGTCTATTTTATCAAATAACGCCTTCATATACATCTTTCACTTTTAAGGCTGCATTTTCCCATTTAAGATTGTCAACTTCGTCCTTTCCATAGTGAGCAAACATTTGCGACAAGCCATTATAATTAAGAAGTCCATATACAGAATCTGCCAAAGCATCAATATCCCAGAAATCAACCTTTAATGCATGCTTAAGTATCTCTGCAACACCTGATTGTTTAGAAATAACAACTGGAACATTTGACCTCATTGCTTCCAAAGGAGAAATCCCAAACGGCTCTGATACAGATGGCATTACATAAACATCACTCATTCCAAACATACGATTAACTTCCTCTCCTTTGAGGAATCCTGTAAAATGGAATTTATCAGCTATTTTTAGCTCAGCAACTCTTTTGATCATCTTGTTCATCATAGCACCTGTACCTGCCATCACAAACCGCACATTATCATCTTTTTGCAATATCTTCTGGGCAGCCTCAACAAAATAATCCGGGCCTTTCTGGAAGGTAATCCTACCAAGAAACGTAACAACCTTTTCTTTGACATGTTTTTCTACATCCAAATAATCTTTTTCATCACTTGGTTCAACAGCATTATGTACAGTAAATATCTTATCAGGGTTAATTCCATACTTTTCTATCACGATCTTCTTCGTTAAATTACTGACAGTGATAACTCTGTCAGCTTCTTCCATTCCCTTTCGCTCAATGTCATAGACGTTCTGATTTACATTTTCACCAGAGCGATCAAACTCAGTTGCATGCATATGTACAACTAATGGTTTTCCACTTACACTCTTTGCAGCAATACCAGCAGAATAAGTTAGCCAGTCATGGGCATGAATCACATCATGCTGATTAGTAGCCGATAAAACAGATGCAATTAAAGCATATCTTGAAATCTCATCCATCAGGTCTTTGCCATATTTTCCTGAAAACTTAAAGTTTCTGGAAAGAACTGAACTTGTCTCATTCTCATTATGCAATTCATCTTCAGTGACTATTCTTTTGAATTCTTCAGGGCCAACATAAGGGATGAGGTTAGAACCAATTTCCATATAAGTTATTCGTTCCCAATACTCTTTATAAATTTCATCTCTATAATCAATTGACACATCACTTGCATTTAATATCCTTGCAGATTCCTGGTTTTCATCACCATAAGCTTTAGGGACTACAAAAAGTACTTCAACATCATGCCTGGCCAACCCTTTGGTTAGCCCAAAGCAAGCAGTACCTAATCCTCCTGTAATATGTGGTGGGAATTCCCAGCCGAACATTAATACTCTCATTCTTTATATCTTAATATCTTGTAATTAATTTATTTTCTACTTTTTTAAATTTTTAGAAAAATCCATGCTCAGAAATTTGAAATTGGATATTTGAAATTAGGCTGTTAAAATATGTTTTTCCAAGTTTCCAATTTTATTATATAATCATTTAATCATTATACCTTTATACCTTTGTATCTTTGAATCTTTGAATCTTTGTATATCTATTTACTTTTCTTTTAAGTAATTTTTTATCATAGAGTTTATCCGAAGTAGCTCCGCCACACTCCAGGCCTGTGATATAGACCCACCGGCTTTGTGAGGAGGATCACCATCAAAAACCTCGGAAATTGATCCAATACCATGTTCTTTCATTGTTTCTTCAAATCCCCAATAAAGAGACTTAATAAGATCAACACCATTTTTACCATGTATTTTCAGATAGGCTTCGGCGAAATGACCTAATAACCAGGGCCATACTGTACCCTGATGATAAGCAGCATCACGTGTAGCCTGATCACCAAAATAGATCCCTTTATATTTAGGATTTTTAGGGGATAAGGTTCTGAGCCCTCTTGGTGTAAGTAACTCACTTTTAATTTTATCAAGCACAAGCTTATTCTCCTCTTCTCCCAGCATACTAAATGGCAAAGAGCATGCGAATACCATATTGGGCCTTACTGACCAGTCTTTATATTCACCATCAACATAATCAGCCAGGTAAGCCTTTTCTTTATCCCAGAAAATATTTTTAAATGATGTTTTAATCAATTCAGGAAATTTTTCCCACTGACTAATAAATTTATTATCATCTGCTGATTTTGCTAGCTCAAGCGAAAACATTATAGCATTATACCATAAGGCATTTATTTCAACGGGCATACCTTGCCTGGGTGTAACAGGAATGCCTCCTACTACTGCGTCCATCCATGTTAAGGCTTTGGATTTTTCACCTGCATATATCAAGCCGTTCTCCAGCATCTTTATATTAAACAAAGTTCCACTACGATAACCTTCAAGTATAACTTTAATCTTCTTAGAGTAATCCTTCCAAACCAGCTCTTTATCTTTAATGAATTCAGTATATTTTTGCAATGCCCAGAAAAACCATAAAGGAGCATCGACTGAATTATATGCTGAATTATTTCCTTCGCCTATGTTTGGGAAAAGAGGTCCTTTGAGTTCAGAAACCATTGTATCAATAACAGCTTTGCATGTTTTAGGATCGTCAAGAGCAAGTGTCAAACCTGGTAAGGCGATGAAAGTGTCTCTTCCCCAACGCCCAAACCATGGAAATCCTGCGATTATTTCTGTCTTCTTAGCACTTTTAACAATAAATTGCTGAGCTGAGTTAATAAGACAATGTTCGTAACTATCGCGGGCTTGTCTGCGGTTTACCTCGTTATTAAACAATCTTTTACATGATGTAGGATTAATTTCAGAAAGTCCAACTGAGAAAAATATGCTTTCGCCTTTTTTCATGGAAACATCAAAGAAGCCGGGAACATACAGATCCTCTTGATAATCATATCCTCTTTCTTTTTCCCGAAAATATTCAATGTTGTAATACCAGTCGGGAACATGAGTATATTCAACATCCTTTGAAAACTGAAGATTAGATAGGAATAACCCTGATACATTCTTAGTTTTATTCCATTATTAATTTCCTGGTATTTAGTATCAACGTAAACATTTGATTTACTGAGCTTATGCACATTTCTATATGCAAGAAATGGTTTTAATCTCAATGTAGTTGGTGAATGAGCATTAGCAAGAGTGTACTTTATTATCAATCTGTCGTCGCGATAAGAAAACACTATTTCCTTTGTGAGCACAACTCCCCCAACCCTGTACGTCAATTTTGGTATTGGCTCTGTATCAAAGTCACGTATATATTTATGGCCCTTGGGCAAATACACATCATTCTTATATTTATGAATGCCAAGATTAAATTCTGCTTCCCTTTGTATAATTGTTTCATCAAGGGATGAAAGCAGTACATGATTTTCATTGTCTATGGCAGCCTGACGTGTAACAAGCAATCCATGGTATTTTCTTGTGTTGCAATTAATTATAGAAGTACTTGCATATGATCCACCACGATTCGAACGAAGTAATTCTTTAGAGAGAGAATACTCTAAATTTATCAATAGTGATTTATCAAAGTTTATATAACTCATATTCAAAACTTTAAACAATGAAATTTACAGATTATAAAATTTTTTGCAAAAATAGGATATTTTATTGTGGAATTCATATACTTTACTAGATAAATAACAATAACTTAATATTGTTAGATCAGGGACGCCATCCCCTCATTCTTCGGGGATGGCGTCCCTTTTGAGTTTTGCAGGTTCGCAGGTTTGCAGGTTCGAAGGTTTGCAGGTTCACAATTTTTCTAATCTATAGCCCACTGGATGAATCCAATGGCAATTTATTACTATTCTACATTACATTACGATAGTGATTCGAAGTTTTGGTGAAAGCCAAATAAAAAAGCCGGAAATTAATCCGGCTTCGGTATATTAAAAAGTGCAGGGTATTGCTAATATTATTGAACAACAACCTTCTCATCATAAATCTTAGTCCCGTTATAAATTCTAACAAAATAAATTCCTTTCGGAGAGTAAGAAACATCTATTTCGTTTGAGGACTGTTCTTTTAAATTTGTTGCCTTATAAATTCTTTCTCCTAAGACGTTGTATATTTCAATTTCGTAAATATTTACTATCGAACTTTGTAAAGTAAATCTTCCGGAAGAAGGATTTGGATATACATTAATAACAGATGTCTGGTAATTTTCATTTATCCCTGTTGTTCCACCAGACTCATAGGCTCCAATATCTATAATATTTATCACGCGTGGATTTCCGACAATATCAG
>JAIOTT010000104.1 GCA_021106655.1 Bacteroidales bacterium | reverse complement strand
GATCAAATAATACAACTATTAATTCTTTCAGGAGTTCAATTGAGGATAATGACAAAATAATCAGTGTACTTGATACTCTTCTTCAGAATGAGCTGATAAAAAGTGGTATAAATTATGATTTCCAATATGCGGTTACTGAATTGGGATCAGATTCAATTATTTATTCCAATCCTGTTACTGTGAATCCCGGAATATTTGAAAGTAAGATAAAAACGATAATCTTTGATGAGAGTTTCTTTTTTAAAGCATATTCCCTTTACATCTTTTTTCCCGGAAAGACCAGAATAATTTTTAATAGTATCTGGCTGATCGTTCTAAGTTCCATAGCTATAGTTTGTGTTATTATTATCCTGATATTGTTTTTTATCCGGACATTATTGCATCAGCGGAAGTTGTCCGAAATGAAATCGGATTTCATTCATAATATGACTCATGAATTTAAAACTCCCATAAGCAATATTGATCTTGCCCTTGATACTATTAATAAGCAAGGTCATAAGAATAAAATTGTGAACGAAAGCATTCTTAGCATAATACGAGAGGAAAATTCCAGGCTGAAAGATAATGTTGACCTGATTTTACAGACTTCATTTATGGATTATGATAAGCTGAAATTCAATAAAGAACCGGTAAATATTAATGATCTTATCTGCAGAATACTAAAGACTTTTGAACCTGATCTGGCCCATAACGGTTCTATTTTTAAGAAAAAACTTGAAGCGGAGAATGCTGAAATAATGGTGGATGAAACGCACTTTACAAATGCTATTTGTAATGTGATCGATAATGCATTAAAGTACACACCTGAAAATCCAATTATAGAGATCAAGACTGAAAACCTTGACAACAAACTGCTTATTTCCTTCAGGGATAATGGAGTTGGTATAAGTGAGAAAGAGATAAAAAGAATATTCGATAAATTTTACAGAGTTTCAACAGGGAAGATTCATGATATTAAAGGATTTGGCCTGGGTCTTACATATGTAAAATATGTTGTTGATGCTCATGGCGGGGAGATTAAGGTTAAGAGTGAGTTGGGGAAGGGGAGTGAGTTTAGGATTATTTTATTTAACTGAGATGCAGAAAACGCAAACAAAAATCCTTGTAGTAGAGGATGATAAAAATGCGGGTTATCTACTGACAGAGAACCTCAAGCTAAGTGGATATGATGTTGTTCTTGCAAAGGATGGAGAAGAGGGTATTGAGCAGTTTGAACAAGCTAAGTTTAATCTGTGCATATTGGATATTATGCTGCCAAAAAAGGACGGACATCAGCTTGCCAGGGAGATCAGGAAGGGAGATGCTGATGTTCCCATAATCTTTCTTACGGCCAGAATAATGGATTCGGATAAGATTGAAGGATTTAAGCATGGCTGTGATGACTACGTAACCAAACCTTACAATATTGAAGAGCTGTTGTGGCGGATAAAGGCAATTTTAAAAAGGACGACAATAATATCGCCTGCAGAGGAGAAGACGGAGTTTGATATTGGTAAATACCATTTCAGGTACTCCGAAAGGAAACTGAAAATTGCAAAGGATTCTTTTAACTTAAGCACTAAGGAAGCAGATCTCTTAAAGATACTTTCCCGGCATCAGAACAAAATATTATCGAGGAGCACGATCATGAATGAGGTTTGGGGCAGAGATGATTACTTTGTATCCAAGAGTCTGGATGTCTATCTGACTAAGATCAGGAAATATCTGAAGCACGACCCTGATATTGAGATATTGAATATTCACGGTCATGGGTATAAGATGATAGTTAGGTGAAGTTCGCAGGTTTACACGTTCGCAGGTTTACACGTTCGCAGGTTTACACGTTCGCAGGTTCACATGTTCAAAGGTTATAAGGTTAACCAGTCTCAGGTCTTCCGACTTCGGACTCCCAACTTTCATTAATAATTATTTTAAAAAAACCTTGTCATTTCAAAAGCTTTTTATATTTTTGCAGTCGCTTAAAAAAGTCTAAAGGTCTAAAAGTCGAAAGGTCAAAAAGTTTTTGGGATTTGGTGCTTGGGAATTTAATTAGTCATTAGAGCAATTAGGTCAATTAGAAATTAACACACGGGGTATAGCGTAGTCCGGTTAGCGCGCCTGCTTTGGGAGCAGGAGGTCGCAGGTTCGAATCCTGCTACCCCGACAACAAAAAAAGCCTTTCACGTAGTGGAAGGCTTTTTTATTGTGGCACTTCCTGACAAGATCAACGCAGATAATCTTACTCCTTGATTAGCGATTGTTGATTAGTGGTTTTTGATTTTTGAAGTATTTGTGATTAAAGAGTTCTATCATAAATACTTCGAAATTCGTTATTCGGTGTTCGATATTCGATATTAAAGGAGATTATTACTGACATAAGAATTGTTTACTTGCCCTTTGTCGGAAGCCTGAAACCTATTCTTTTTCTTGGTAGAGTATTTTCTTGTTTTTTTATAAGCTCATCCAGGTAAGTAAATATTTCTTCTATATTCTCATCCTGATTTTTAAGCTTATTTTTAATTTTTTCAATTTCAAATTTTATATCAAGATTATCTGTTAATGATTCTCGTATTTTTGTAAATATTCTTACAATTTGTATGTTTAATTGTATTGCCCTCTGACTGTTCAGGATACATGATAACATTGTTACTCCTTGTTCTGTAAAACAAAAAGGAAAATATCGTAATCCCATTTTGATAGATTTGGAGGTCACAATTTGTGACCTCCAATTATCCAACTCTTCTTTAGTCATTTCAAACAAAAAATCTTCAGGAAACCTGTCAATATTACGCTTAACTGCCTGCTTCAGAACTTTTGTTTCTACACCATAAAGATCAGCCAGATCACGGTCTAACATTACTTTTTGGCCTCTGATGAAATAGATTTTACTCATTATTACTTCATCAGCTAACATTAGTTGATTCTTTTTCATATTTTTTATCATTAACTTTTAAAATCTGCTTAGTTTTTCAATTAGTATGTTTTTGAGGGAAAAGGTAATCCGGAAATTGTTAATTTGTTGAGTGGTTGATTACTTAAGTAGGTCTGGAACAGAATTTAACGATATTTCGAAAATAAAAAAACGTTAACCGAGCGAAGCGACCTCATGAAAAACAATGAAATATTTATAGAAAGAAACGAAAAGGAAAATAATGTGACCCCGGTCGGGGTCAAACAAAATTTGTTTTAAATCATTTTGCTATAAACATATTAATCCTCCGTATTAATAATATTTTATTTAAGCCGAAGCGTGGACGCTTCGGCTAACGCCTTCTTTCTTATCAAATGTTTATAAGGATAGTTCAATTTTGTTTTAGAAATGACATTTTAGAATTCTCTTAGAATCTATTGCTGCTTAGAGATTCTTAGGGAATTATAAGCAGTCTTGTCCCGATAGCTATCGGGATTGATTCTTTTTTATCAAGAAAAAAGAATATGAAAAATAAAAATAATATTACGTCTAAGCTTTTTTTGTTGTAACACCCCACCCAAACAATGGATAAGAGTAAATAATCGTTAATCCTCCAGATTAAAAATATTTTATATATTTATGGTTTACTAAAGGAAAGAATTGCAGAGGTTTTGGGAGAGTGAAAATAACTAAATATTAACGCTATGATAAAATTTTCAAAAACAAATTACATCGGAAATGATTCTGGCTTATCTTGTAAAATTGGTGATATTTTTCAAATAGATAAACCCAATTTTATTTATTTGGGAAATATATTTGAAGATATCCCGGAACTGGATCACAACAAATTAGTCAGAACCAGTAATCCATATGTGTTTACTTTAACAAGTGAGTCGGGAGTAAGTGTTGATTTTAGTGCAAGATATAGTGTCCCGCTTCAGGATTCACAAGTCAGAATAAGGTTCTCAAACAAACATAGTGCCTTTGCATATTTGACGAATGTGGTGACTCATTCTTTAGCCCTTGGGGGAGTTAGCAGTAAGTTATATAAATATTGGCACAGCCAGAATTACATTAAAAATGTTAGAAAATATTGTCTTGTGAATACACTTTTTGAAGTGGAAGGTGGTAAATTGTTATTCTCAAAATGCAGTAAAACCTCCGTAACATTATCTCATTCACAAGGATTAAAGATAGACACATTAGATGGCTTGATTGATGCAAAAGTGAGTATAACTGGCACCGCATCTTCAATCGGAACTATTGATATAAAAAGCACATCACAACCAATAGTTAAAATGGTTAGGTTATATAAAGGATCGGTGGGGCCTCGATTTCGTTTTATTTAATTACTCAGCTGAGAGTAGTTTGTAAAGCGCTCGAAATAACGCTTAGTCGCCTGACAAACATAAATACGGAGCATTTAATATTATTCAATTGTATTAATGCAATTGCAAATTCTGCTTAGCATGGGCATGAATACTTTTTAAAAAAACACCTCACCCTGTAGAGATTAATAATTAATCACTTTCTCGTAATTATTAATTCTCCCATCACTTATCTTTAAAATATAGGTTCCTTTTGAAAATTCCTCAAAATTTAGGTTGTATAGTTCTATGTTTCCTTTTTCATAATTAAATTGTCTTTGTATTATTTTCCTGGAAAACATATCATAAACCTCCACTGTTAAATTTGAGTTTTTGTCAGAACTGTATTCAATGTTTAGTTTCCCATTATGAACAGGATTGGGATAAATATTAATAAATGTATTTCTATTTATGTTTAGATTTTCCTGAATAGTTATTTTGCCGGTTTTATCCCATCCATAAACTGAAATATAATATTCGCCATTTTGATCTTTTGCATTATTATCATTGCAAATATTAAGTTTATCAGCAATATGTTCTTTGCTATTATTTTTTACAAACCTAAGAATGGTAATTTTATCATGAATATCAAAAATTGCTGGTAGTTGTTCAAGATTGGTCATTGCAAAAACCTGGTACACTTTGTTTTCATTTTCAAAACTGCTACCTTGTGGTATTATCTTGAAATCAGAACTGTGATTATTAAGGATTTGGCCTATATAGTTTTTATTCTTATCCCATGAAAGGGTGAATTGAATATTATCAATCATTCCCTCATAAATCACTTCCTTAGTGCTAATCACCACTTCAACTGATTCTTTATCTTCTTCTAATGATATATCAATTGGGCCATCATTCCTGCTTGATTTGTTTGGTATAGGATATAAAAATGACATAGGAGAATTAAAAACAGCTGTAATAAATGTTGAATTTGTCAGATTTATTATGTTTTGAATTATCATAGACGGATCATTATTTGGCCCACTATACTTAACTTCCAGGTTTAAGTTAAGGTCTTCGGAGTAATAACCAAATGTGGATTGTGTAATGCTGGTTGAACCTGTTATACTAACTATCCTTTGTAATATTGGGCCTCTATCATTTGCTGGGCCACTATATTTGAGTCTTCCATCCTTATTTATATCACCTGTGATCATTCCCCAGATACTTGGTTCCAGTTCTATTTGTCCTAAAGTATCTCCAAAAATATTTGTCAATGAAGGATCAGTAAAATCTACAATAACCTGGTTAAAAATATATATTGGATCTTTCGTCATAACAGGAATATGATTTCTGTGCCGTACTAAGAAATAATAGTATCCATCCGAAACATTTTCAAAGACTACTCCATTAATTAAATTTGTGTCTTTAATAGTGCCATCTGATAATAAGACACCAGCTTTTGTATTGTTAACAATATTGTAATCTGAAGAATCCCTAAGTTCCAGTAACACCCAGTCCACCATATTTTGCGGAACACTGTTTAAATATTCCTGTCCTTGATAAAGCCAAGGAGAATTCTGGTAAGGTTGATTGTTAGTAATTGAATCAACAAGATCCGTATTCATCATTCCATTATTGCTATAAGGTCCTTGAAGCAAAGTTGTTACATTTACTTCAATTCCACATGAACCCAGGTAAACACTCATTGCATTGTGGTAGTTATCACCTGTTTTATCAGCACCTAGTATTTCTAAATAATAATCTCCATTATTATTTGAGGTCCAGGAGTCATTAACAATTTCGAAATCACCAACACCTGAGCTACTTTCATCATGGTTAAAAGTGAGAACAACATATTCCTGCCCGGAAGTCCAGTTTATTGCTGTACCGCCTGCTGATGCAAATATTTGATAATTGTAACCTCCTGAGGTTCCTGAGGTTTGTGGCATAAGCCCAAACCCAGAAACAGTATTAATGACATTTACGGTATTTTCAGGCCATCTAACAGTAAATTGCAGATTTGTAATAAAATTGTTTGGTATATTATAGTTAGGTTTCAGCCGGATTTCAAATTCCGCACATCCCGTATTAAATATTCCAACATCCACTTTATCAGTCTCTGTAACAGTTATAAGAACATCATCAGTATCACTGCAACCATTTGCATCAGTTACGGTGAGTGTGTAAGTTTGGTTTAAAGTGAGAATTGTAGTAGTTGGATTTTGTAAGTTAGGATTATTTAATTTACTCGCTGGAGACCAATTCCATGAATAGGGTGGCGTACCACCATTACTTGAACCATTTAATATGGTAGAGGTGTTATGGGTTATTGTATTGTCAGGTCCGGCATTAGCAAATGTGAGAGAATTAACTACCACGGTTATTGAATCTGTTACTGTATTATATCCATCATTAATTGTCACAGTATACATGGTAGTAAATATAGGTGTGACTATTGGATTTTGTTGTGTACTTATAAATCCAAGAGGATTTGACACCCATGAATATGTATATGCACCAGATCCTCCGCTTGCATTTGCATTTACTATCCCCATTCCTCCAGGACAGAGAGTATCAGGTGTTGCCGTTGCATTTACCGATAACTGACCACCTATAATGTTAATAGTAATATTATCTGAACTTGTACATCCATAAGGATCAGTTACTATTACCGTAAAGGTTTGTGGATTAGTAAGGGGAACAGTTGTAGGATTTTGAATCGATGCACTTCCACTAATCATTCCACTGGGTGACCAATTCCAACTGAATGGTTGAACTCCTCCTGTTGCAGATCCTGTGAGAGTTGCTGATGTATTAAAAAAGATGTTCTGGTCTGGTCCAGCATTTGATTGTGGAGGTGAAGTACAGGAATCCCTTAAGCATCTCAACGATAATCCTTTGGTATTGCCACCTGTATAATCTCTATATACTTGCTCACTATGATAATATATATGTCTATTCTCTCCAGAAGAGGTCCATAATGAGCTATAATTTCCGACACTTGAGAATCCCCCTGTGCTACCTCTTATTCCCCCTGGTAGTAATGTGAAACCACTGCTGTTGGTTGCTCCAGTATTTGGAGTAAGCCAATGGACAGTACCAGTTTCTTTTAAATTCCCACCGACATCATAGCCCCGATAACCTTGTTGATCCCATTCTGGATCAGGATATCCATATTGGCTATCTGCCTCTCCTTCTAGTATTTTAAACTCCTCATCACTAGGTAAATGCCAGCTGTGTGGACATATGCCTTGAACTCCGCTTGGTAATGAGTTACTGAAAGATTGACCATTCATTGCTGCATTCCAATTATATAAAACTCCGTAAGTTTGGTAATTAGCAGTTGCTTTTGCCTCTGTTACATTGCCTCCCTCATAACCGTTTACATAATAATAAGGTGCAGTTGTAGAGCCTAGTGAGGACGGACTTACAAAAGGCAAAAATGCAAGGTTTTCTGCCATCCAGCATTGTGGTCCAATTTGTACCGTTGCATAGCTATTACTATCACGGATATCAATAAGTGTATCTCCACATGTGAATATTTGAGTAATAACTGTTAGCAAGACTTCATTAGAGCTTATTAAATAATAGCAAGAACCATATATCTGGCAACGATACTTGTTCTGATCCATAGAGAGGGGAACACCCATAATCGTAAGATTTGATGTTAAGGTGCCTGAATAGACTCCTCCATCACTCAATCCTGTCCAGGTTGATCCTCCATCAGTGCTTTCCTGCCAAATATAGTACAAAGCAGTATCTG
>JAIOTT010000429.1 GCA_021106655.1 Bacteroidales bacterium | reverse complement strand
TTTCCAGCACCCATCAACCTGCCTCCACGCATACCAAACCCACCTTCATAATCAATATTATTGAAAATATTCTCTATTTTAAAGCGATTGTAATAGGAATAAAAACGAGGATAAGCGGCCTTCTCCACAGTTACATCTGCAAGTACTTTTTCCTCTAATCTTCCCAATAAGGCTTCGCTAAAATAATTTTTATTATAAAACAAAACCGAGTCGGCAGAAAACCTGGAGAACTTGACTCCAATCTTGTAATCGTCAAGTTCTGCCCAAACATCACTCTCACTAAATCCTGCTCGTTGCCAGTTAAGCTTGCCTCCTTGCCCAACCCACAAATACAAAGTTGGATAGTATATTCCGCTCGTATTATATATGCTGGAACTATCCCGGTTTGCATAACATTTCAGGTCAAGCGAAGAAAATATTATCCTTGAAATAGTATCATATTCAAATTGATAGTTATTATTACTCGACTGCCAGATCGTTGTGCGTGATGAATACAATATATTTGATGTGAATAGATCATTGCTGATCTTAAGATATGAAAGATATTGCCTGCTATTCGACTGCACAAGAGTTTTCACAAGACTGGTCTGCCAGGTTTTAAAATTTTCTTCAGATTGGCCGGAATTAATAAAACTAATTACTGTAGTGAGATAATTATGAAAATGAGGAAAGGCTCTCATTTTATTTTTCAACATGAGATTTGAGGTGCTGTATACTTTTTCCTGCTGCAATGCGGAAAACTTCCCGGAAGTCCATTCTTCAACAAAGAACTCCATAAAATCTTTTGACTTCTTCTTATCCTTTTTATTGACATTCTGAAAAAATAATGTCATACCCTCAAGAAACTTATCAGGGTTTTTGGAGAATTTTTTAGGTGCCTGAGAAAATGATTCAGATACCAAAAAAAGAAGTATCGCAATTAAGGATGCCAGAAGTTTAAACTTCTTCATAAGTTTACATTTATGTCCGGAATAATTTCTCAGTAACTTAATACAAAAATCTTGTTACAACCCATTCATTCATCACAAGGTAGTGATCAAGCTTGAGCAGAAGTCCCTCAGCTTTATCTTTTATTGCAGGCAAGTCCTTTTCATAGAACCCACTCATTATCAAACTGCCTCCTTTACTAAGCACTTTAACATAAGCCGGTATATCATTCAACAGAATGTTCCGGTTGATATTTGCCAGGATCACATCATATTTCTCATTTTGTAAAGATGATGCATCACCATGTTGAACGATAATATTACTGCTATTATTCTTAATTATGTTACTAAGGGAATTTTCATATGCCCACTCATCATTATCTATCGCAGTAACAGGTTCTGCTCCGAGTTTATGTGCAAGGATAGCTAAAACCCCTGTCCCACAACCCATATCGAGGAGCTTCCTGCCTGAAATATTTTCTTCAAGCAACATCTGTATCATTAACTCTGTTGTTTCATGGTGTGCTGTTCCGAACGACATTTTCGGCTCAATGATCAGATCGTAAAGAATTGATGGGTCTTTCTCATGAAATGGAGCCCTCACCATACATTTACCTGAAATTACCACTGGCTTAAAATTGCTCTCCCACACAGCATTCCAGTTTTTCTGTTTAATTAATTTATGATCAAAACTCACTTCGGTCTCATCTGAAACCGGCCATATCAGCTTTCTCAATACTGAAACATCAAAATCTGCTGAAGGAATATATGCATTAAAACCTTCATCCTGATCAACGAAACTTTCAAATCCAAGATCTGAAAGCTGAGCTGTCAGTATCTCAGCTAGTTCTTTCCTAAAAGGTTTAATTGTGCAGTTTAACTCTTCGTAGTCCATTGGATCAAATACTATTGATGATTTTTAAAAACTCTTCAGCATCAAGCGAAGCGCCTCCAATTAATCCACCATCTACATCAGGGTTAGCAAATAATTCTTTTGCGTTTTGTGAATTGCAGCTACCTCCATAAAGAATGGTGGTTATATCAGCAATTTCAGCACCATATTTTCCTGAGATAAGTTTCCTGATATAAGCATGCATTTCCTGTGCCTGCTGAGGAGTGGCATTAACACCTGTTCCGATTGCCCACACAGGTTCATAGGCTATCACTACACTCCGGAAGCTTTTTTCATCAAGATGAAACAAAGCCTCCTCAATTTGAGTCTTAACAATAGCAAAATGATTTTGAGCCTCTCTTTCATTAAGCAGTTCTCCACAACAAAAAATAGCTTTAATACCATTTTTTAATGCTACTGTAACTTTTTCACCAATAAGCTGATTACTTTCTTTAAAATATTTTCTTCTCTCTGAGTGTCCGATTATGCAATAATCAACCTCCAGAGAGCCTAGCATAGATGCTGATATTTCACCAGTATAAGCTCCTGACTCATGATTGCTGATATTTTGCCCTCCGATTTTCATTAAACTATCATCCGCTACATCAGTGGCAAGCTCCATAAAAATAGCAGGCGGACAAACAACAACTTCAATGTTTTTGGGTAGATTTGGGTCAAGTTTATCAACTATGTTGAACAACAGATCCTCTGCCTCATCAAAAGACATATTCATCTTCCAGTTTCCAGCGATTATTTTCTTTCTCATTTTATTTGTATTAAATTTTAATTTTTATTGATTCAGAGTTCGTTAATATATTCTCACAAGTTAAGTGGTTGAGCAGGTGAGTGAGTTAAGTTGGAAAATATCCCTACTTAACAACTCAACTACTTAACAACTCAACTGCCTTTAGGCTAACCTAACTCTTGGATCAAGCATACCATAAATAATATCTACAAAAATATTAATAAAAACAAGGATGACCGAAATAACTAATACTGCTCCCACGATTACCGGAAAATCATACTTTTCAAGAGCATCAACAATCACAACACCAATACCTTTCCAGTCAAAGACATATTCAACAAACACTGCACCTGCCATAAGTGAGGCAAACCAACCGGAAATTGCTGTTATAACAGGATTCAACGCATTTTTTAATGCATGTTTCATTATTATTCTTGTATGTCCCAAACCTTTTGCCCTTGCTGTACGGATGTAATCCTGCGACAATACGTCAAGCATGGAATTCTTTGTAAGCTCAACCACAATTGCAAGTGGGCGAATTCCGAGTGTCAGTGCAGGAAGTATCAGGTTCTTCAGGTCCAGATATTCACCGTCTCCAAAATCACTAATTGAATATAAACTTCCAACCATATTTAATCCTGTATATTCGGCAAGGACAAAAGCAAATATCCAGGCATTTAGAATTGCTGCAAAAAATGAGGGTAATGACATACCTAGAACAGAAAACACTAAAGCTATCCTGTCGAAAAAACTATTTTTCTTTAATGCACATATCACACCTATAAAAATTCCAACTACAACAGCAAAGCTAATCGACACAAGAGCCAACAACATAGTCTTTGGAAAAGCTTCGGCGAGTATTTCAGATACTTTCCTTTTGCTTTGATAAGATCTTCGTAAATATGGTTTTTTCAAAACCAATACTTTATCACTTCCAAGAGAAAAAAGTTTAATGGCATTTCCATATTTATTTTTTTTAAGGTACCAGTAACTATCCTTATCTGAAGAATTATGTATTGATAATGGGGAGACATCGTTCAGGAAATTAAAATACTGAGTACTTAGAGGTTTATCTCTGCCAAGGTCTTTATTTATTGCTTCAACTGAAGCCATATCAGCTCTCTGACCGAGCATCATCCTCGCAGGATCACCCGGAAGAACATTGAAAAGGAGAAAAACAACGGTGATTACTCCTAACAATACAAGTATCCCATAAAAAATCCTTTTCAGGAAAAATCTTAACATAAGGTAATTATATTGTTAAATGCTTGATTTTATTAATTAGCATTAAACCGATCCAAACATTCCTGAAAATCAGGAAAATCGTTATGATGCCATTTCCCCTTTACAACTGTACCTTTCAGCAAAACAAGTCCAGGATTAGCTCGGACAATCGATTCCAAGGAAGTATCATCAGCAAAATAATATTCAAAATCAGCAGCATTTACTCTTGTTTTAAACGCTTCAATTTCTTCAGGTGTACTGCTTGTAAGGACAATAAAGGAAATTCCCATATCATCACATTGATGATAAAAATCATTAATATGTCCAAATTTCCTTTTCTTGACTTTTTTTAGATCATATGCTATTAACAGGAATTGAAAATCAGGATTTTCAACAAATTGAGATGTTACATCATTGCCATCGGCATCAAGTATAGAAAGATCATGTAGCTTTGGATTGGGATCTTCAATACGTTGATTAACAAAAATCCATTTTGATAGCCAGACAGAATCATTATATGGATAGTCAGGTGAAAGAAACTCTTTCTGCTCACCTGTTTCTTTGTTCATATAAGTAAGATAATATTTCATCTGTTTTTGTTTATTTTTTTACTTATTTTTTCTCACTTTCCATGCCCTTATATTCTCTACATGTAAATTCTTATAATTATAATTCTGTAAATATACCACCATAACAACTGATATTCCGACAATTTCCCATTCTCCTTTTGATGTAATAGCTTTTTTTATGCTGCTGCGGTTAAAAAACACTATTATTACAAGAACATTAATAACAAGGTTTTTATAAAAAGTTTGCCAGTTTGTAAGTA
>JAIOTT010000015.1 GCA_021106655.1 Bacteroidales bacterium | reverse complement strand
ATGATTGTCATTCTGAACGAAACGAAGTGAAGTGAAGAATCTATGAAGCATAATATTAAGTTTACAGGACAGCAGTGATTTAACAATTTAACCATGAAGTTATGCAGGCATTCAGTCATTTATACAGTTTATCTTAAATTGTGAATGCTTGAGGTTTTTGTTTAATCTTCCCGTAATTCAACAATTATATCCATCGCCTCGTGTAGCCACGTATCTTTTTTCAGTGAGTTCCGGAATCTTTTTGCGCTTTCATTCCTGGTGGAATCGCTTTGTAATATAGGGAGGTCTGTTGCCAAAGAAAAAATATTAATACCTAAAGTATCTTGAGTTATACTCATATATTTTTTTGAATTTTCTTTAATCTCTTTTTGTTCCTCTCTGAACTGTTCCAGGTTAAGAGTGCTTGAGGTTTTATCTCTTAGTGTTTTCATTCTATGGGCATTCTCATCGATCAATACAAAAGTAGAATCTGTAATTGTTCTGCTTTTGCTATGTTCTTTAACTTCATTAAAATTATGGAAGGACCTGTTCCATACATCAAAATCGACTGGAGATATTTGGCTCCATTGCATAGGATATTCATGTTCCTTTTCTCCAAGGTCTATATATGCATATGCATCAGGCAACATAATATCAGGCGTTACTCCTTTTAGTTGAGTAGCTCCTCCATTTATCCTGTAGAATTTTTGAGTTGTCATTTTGAGTGATCCAAGAGGTTTTAGTGCTTCTCCCTGTTGTGACAGAAATCTATCGAGATCGGCAAACATTTGAACTGTTCCCTTGCCGAATGTGCTTGGGCTTCCTATCACAATCCCTCTTTTATAATCTTGAATGGCAGCAGCAAAAATTTCTGATGCAGAAGCACTGAATTGATTGACTAATACAACAAGAGGTTTACCAAAAAGAACATCTGTGTCCTGATCCTTGTAAATGTATGGTTTGCCAGTCCTCCCTTTTACCTGAACGATCGGGCCATCTTTAATGAATAAGCCGGCTATATCTACTGCATCTTGTAAAGATCCACCACTATTGTTTCTAAGGTCAAAAATAAGACCACTGACATCTTCCTTATTAATCTTTTCAACTTCCTTTTTCACATCAGTTGAACTTCTTCTGCCGTTAATATCCTTGAAGTCAACATAAAATTTTGGAAGTTTAATATATCCAATTTTTTGATCGCTGTTGTCTATCTGGAGGATGGCTGATTTTGCATATACGTCCTCAAGTTCAACAATATCCCTTATGATAGGAATGATAATTATAGTTCCGTCAATTTTTTTAACAGTCAGACGGGCCTCAGTACCTTTTTTTCCGCGTATTAGTTTTACAGCATCATCCAGTCGCATATCGACTATGTCTACTGCTTCAGCATCACCTTCGGCAATTTTTAAAATTTTATCTCCGGCTTTAAGCTCGCCCTGTTTATAGGATGGGCTCCCGGGAACAATTCGGGTTACAGTGATATAGCCATCTTTTTCAGTAAGTTGAGCACCAATCCCTTCAAGCTTTCCTGAAATAGCAATATCAAAGTTCTCTTTATCTTTTGGAGGGAAGTATGAGGTATGAGGATCATATACATTGAGAATAGCATTTATATAAACTGCAAACCAGTCTTTTCTTTTGTTCTTATACATTCGCTTAAACCAGTCATCATGCCTTTTCAGGACTTTTTCCCTGGCTTCAATCTCTAACTTTTCAAAAGATTTAATGTCAACAGCAGTATCATTATCCTCGATGGCTTTTTCCTGTGTTTCGAGAAGATCATTCAGTCTTGTTATAGTCTGGTATTTCAACGACTTTCTCCATTCATCCTTAAGTTGATTCTTATCAGGCATGAAATCTCTTTTCTTTCTGTCAAATTCTATTTGCTCGTTTAATGTATAATCAAAAGGTTTATCCAGGATTTCTTTATAGTAACCTTCAGTTTCTTTGATACGTAAATTAAGTATCTCAATAGATTCGTCAAAAAATTCGCTTGACAGATCAATTATTTCATTGTCGATATCATATTTATACTTATTAAGTTTTTGTATGTCAGAATCTATCAGGAATCTCTTGTTGTAATCCAGACGGTCGATAAAGATGCCGTATGCTTTTTCCGAGAAATCATCATTTATTTTAACATCAAGGAAGTGATGAGATGTTAGATTTTGAGAGATTAGTTTTAATAAGATTTTTTCTTTTTGTTTCTCATTATCATTTTCATAGGAATAGGCACCAAAGAAGACAATTGAAATGATAAAAAGCAGGGGAAGAAAACGTTTGATATTGGGATTCATATTGTTGGATTACTGGTTATTTAATGAATTACTCATTAAAAAAATAGTTAATTGAGTTAAGTAGGTGAGTGGTTAATTAGGGTAATAAATCTGCAAAAGATGGTTTGTTGAGTTTTTCCTACTTAACAAATTAACTAATCAACCACTTAACTAAACCACGTTTGTTGTAAGCAATCAGAAATTTACATTTTAGAAGCAAACGTAATGCCAGAATACTTATTATGCATCAATATTAGCATATTTTGCGTTTTGTTCAATAAATTCTCTTCTTGGAGGAACTTCGTCGCCCATAAGCATTGAAAATATTCTATCGGCTTCGGTACCACTTTCAATAGTAACTTGTCGTAACGTTCTGGTTGTGGGATTCATTGTTGTGTCCCATAATTGTTCAGCATTCATTTCACCAAGACCTTTATAGCGCTGAATATGAATTCCTTTTTCAGTTCCATTTTTCGAGAAAATTTTAAGAGTTTCTTCTCTTTCTTCTTCTGACCAGGAGTATCTATGATCTTTACCTTTTTTTATAAGATAGAGTGGAGGTGTAGCAATATAAACATATCCACTTTCAACTAGTTCCTTCATATATCTGAAGAAAAATGTAAGGATAAGTGTTGCAATATGGCTTCCATCCACATCAGCATCAGTCATAATTATGACCTTGTGATAGCGCAGTTTACTAATGTTTAGCGCCTTGCTATCTTCTTCAGTACCTATAGTAACACCGAGGGCAGTAAACATATTTTTTATTTCTTCATTTTCGAAGACTTTATGTTGCATAGCTTTCTCCACATTAAGGATTTTACCTCTTAGCGGTAAAATTGCCTGAAACTTCCTGTCGCGGCCTTGTTTGGCTGTACCTCCCGCCGAGTCTCCCTCCACAAGATATATTTCACAGAGGGCAGGGTCTCTTTCTGAGCAGTCGGAGAGCTTTCCTGGTAGTCCTGACCCGGTGAGAACATTTTTTCGTTGAACAAGTTCTCTTGCTTTCCTGGCAGCATGACGTGCTGTGGCAGCAAGAATAACTTTATTAACAATAGTTCTTGCTTCTTTTGGATGTTCTTCAAGATAGTTGGTCAATAATTCACTTACCAGTTGATCAACTGCACCCATTACTTCGGAGTTTCCAAGCTTGGTTTTTGTCTGGCCTTCGAACTGTGGCTCCTGTACTTTTACTGAAATGACAGCTGTTAGCCCTTCGCGGAAGTCATCACCACTAATATCAAATTTAAGTTTGGCTAATAAACCTGATTTTTCAGCATAACTTTTTAGTGTTCTGGTCAAACCTCTGCGGAAACCTGATAGATGAGTTCCTCCTTCCTGAGTATTAATATTATTTACATAAGAGTGTATATTTTCAGCAAATGAGGTGTTATATTGCATTGAGATTTCAACCGGGACATTATTTTTTTCGCCTTCAATTGCAATAGGTTCTGGCATTAGTTTCTCACGGTTTGCATCGAGGTATGAGATAAAATCACTAAGTCCGTTTTCTGAGAAGAAAGTGTTTGTTGGATAGCTTCCATCTTCGTTTTTATTACGTTCATCAGTGATCGTAAGTGTGATTTCTTTATTTAAAAATGCCAGTTCACGAAGGCGTGAAGACAGGATTTCGAAATTATATTCAGACGTTGTAAAAATGCTCATATCAGGCGTGAAAGTTACCTCGGTACCTGTTTTGTCAGTTGTTCCGATGACTTTAACATCTGCCACAGCTTTGCCGAGATGATATTCCTGGAAAAAGATACTACCTTCCCTGTGAATAGTGGCTTTTAATGAAGAGGAGAGTGCATTAACTACAGAAACTCCAACACCGTGCAATCCTCCGGATACTTTGTAAGTGTCTTTATCAAACTTACCTCCGGCATGAAGGACAGTCATAACAACCTCAAGTGCAGATTTTTTCTCTTTTTCATGCAGTCCTGTTGGGATGCCTCTTCCATTATCAATAACAGTAATTGAGTTATCTTCAAGGATGATAACATCTATAGTATCACAATAACCTGCCAGTGCTTCGTCGATTGAATTATCAACAACTTCAATAACCAGGTGATGTAAGCCTTTCAAGCTAATATCTCCAATATACATCGCCGGTCTTTTCCTTACTGCCTCTAAACCCTCTAATACTTGAATGTTATTGGCAGAATAATCTCCATTCCCATTGGGATTGGAATTGTTTTTTACTTCGCTCATAATCAAATAAATAATACTTATTTTTTAAGTCTACAAAGATACAAATTTTAATTAGGAAAAATCCTATAAAAATATAGTAATATCAGCGATTTTATTAACATTATTGTATTGAGGTGTGACTGAATTTAAAGGCTCACGCAAAGCCGCAAAGATTGACTTAAAGATCACTATTACTTTTGCAGACATTGCGTATTGCATTGCTTATATAGCGGTTAAGTTTTGTTGCCGCGAATTCGCGAATTAAAAACTTATTTAAACTAATAACCCGAAACTCGTGACTCGAAACCCGCAACATTAAGCTATAAAAAACTGGCATCAGAATGAATAACTAATCCCTGCCATAAAATTAAATTTCTGAGAAGGGTAGTTGTTCCACCTGAAGTATCTGTTTGAGGTTAGGTTGTTAATGTTGAGAAATGCTGAAAGGATCTTGGTATATCTGTATTCCACGCCAAGATTTAAATCGATAAAAGCATTGAGCTCTTTTGCCAGCTCAATACCATTTTCATATTCTTTAGCAAAGCTTTTTCCAAATGCAAATATATCAGTTTTAACTATGATCTTCTTTTGGATACTATACATTGCAGATAAATATATGTCATACTCAGGTTTATGCCATGGTTTTGATTCTAAATCCATATTGTAACTGTAGTAATTTGCACGGAGTAATAAACTAAATCTTTCCTTTTTTTGATAACTGCATTCTGCTGAAACCTTTAATATGGAAACATCATCAAATAAAAGCGTAAAGGTATTGCCAAAAAAATTAGTGGTATCGTTTATAAAGAAATGCATATTATCGATGTTGGAATTTGTAATGCTGGCAGTAACATCAACATATTTTCCGGGGCTGCTGGTGATACCACCCGAAAAGTTGAATTTATCTTCAGTATATTGAAGAGGAATTTCTGAAATGATAAAAGGGTTTTCAGCGCTCAGTGCATCATAGCTGTTTTTGTTAATTTCGCCTGAAACACCGACAAAAGCTGTTAGCATATCCTTGATAATGTTAATACTGATCTTTGCATTCGGGTATAAATATATTGCAGACGAAGTGTCAGCTTTGATGGATGCATCAACACCGAAATGGATATTATACTCATCAAATCCCAATTCAATAAAGGGTTTGAATTTTATCAGTGCATTATTAGATGAGTTTAAAGTATCCAGTTTATTATTAAAGAAGTTTACATTAGTAATTATACCGAGTTTCTGATTTTCAACTTTCTTGAACAGCTTTACATTTTTATCTATAGATCCGGTAAAATCTATATTGTTTTCGCTGCTTTTGTAATTATCAGATAGGTTATAATAATCCAGGTCTATCGCGTAATTAAGTTTATCTTTTTTGATATTTGTACTTTTCAGAAAGAGATTCGCACCAACTTTGGAATATCTTTTTTTATCATGTTTTGAAACGATATTGTCAACAATACCAGGTCGTAATCCATAATAATGAACAACATTTCTATCGTAGAAAATTTCTCCGCCAAGCATATTTTTTTTATTATATTTTTTCGCAAAGAGATTAATAAAGTTATTGCTGGAATTGCTGTTATCATAATCATCAATTTTTCCGCTTGTTGAGATATGTTTAAGATGAACACCAAATGACTGTGTTTTTGACCTTAACTTATTAGCGAAAAATTCAACATATGGTGTTGTGTAATTTCCAAAGCCGGCTTTAACAAAGTTCTTATAAAGTTTATCGATAGGTTCACCAACAATTTTAGCAGGCTTGATAGGCTCGAGTTGAAATTTCGTGTCATATCTTTTTGGAAGAATGCTGTAGTTATGCTCAATAATCCTGGTGGTTGTATCTTTTATTTTCGGATTGATATTGATTTTAAATGCATCCGAAATACTAGGCTCGTAGGGAGCTATAACAGTTATTTCTTCATCATAAGTTTGCCCATATGCATTATCATAGGAATACAATAACCCAACAACCACCATAGCACTGATGGTCAGTATCCGGTATGTTTTATTATATCTTAGCATCTTTATATTCTTGTTTTTAGTTTCATTTTTAAATTATCACATTATCACATTATCATATTACCATATTATCACATTAACGAATTAGAAGCCATCTTCCCTTAATATCGTATCATTATCCATTTCGATAGTTTCTTGTTTAAGTTGCTCCGTCTTCTCCATCTCAAGTATGGCATTTTGTTTTTCATAGGCTATTTTAACCAGTTCTGCTCCTTCATAATTGTCAATGATACTTTGGAGAGTTTGTTTTGCCTGGAACAGGTCTCCGGTTTTTGTATATATATCTGCCAAGAGGATGAAATTTTTTGCAAGCCAGTAATCATATCCGGAAAATTCGTCGATGAATTCAAAAATAATTTTATCTGCTTTGGTGTAGTTGCCTATTTCATATTGGATCAGGGCAAGATAATATTTTGCTTCGGCTCCGATAATTCCTTTTGTAAGCTTAGAGGTAATATCGAATTCAGCCTGTGCGAGTGCAATTTTATCTAATGCATATGCAGATCGTGCTGTTGTAAAATGCGCCTGGTTTATCAGGTCGTTACTGACTTTTTTTGTTGAGAGGATATCACGTGATGCTTTAATGGCAGATTCATAATTTTTGAGAATATATAAGCATTTCATTTTGCCGTTTTTAGCAATAATAATATGGTCATTACGATTAGCAATTTCTTCGAGTTTAATAAATAAGTCAAGTGCCTCTGCATATTTTCCTGAAGTGAAAGTAATCTCAGCTGCTTTTGAAACTGCGCTTTCGGTAAATTTGCTGTTTGCTTTGTTAACAACAAACATATACCCAACAAGTGCATCTTCATTTCTACCTTCCCTGAAATCACATTCAGCCTTGTAAAAGTTTGCTGGGATAATAAATTCACCATCAGGAAATTTTTCAATATAATTAATAAATCCCGGCACTGAACTCTTACAATTCCCTTCAAGATATTTGTTTTCTGCTGCTATATATGTTATCGAATCCTGTGAGGAATAAGAAATGTTTGCAAAAGGTAAGTCTTTAGTATATGCGAAAAAGTCCTCAACTTTATTCATATCAACATAAATATTACGAATATTTACTAATGCTTCTTTTGACTCAACTGTAGCAGGGTAGTTCTTGACCAAATCCATAAATGTATTCAAAGCTTTTTCATTCTGGTCAGTATTGTAATAAATAAGTCCTGTTTTGAGTATGGATTTTTTTACATAGCGACTTTTAGGATAGTCATTTTTAATCTTGTTAAAATATGTCATGGCATTATCATTATCATCAATAATCAGATATGTCATGGCTATTTCATATATAGCATCATCAACATATGGAGATTTTGCATGATCAGTAATTAGTTTTTTTAAAGTGCTGGCCTTCTCATTAAAGCGGCTAAGGACTCCCATAGCTAATCCTTTTTGGTACAGTGCATAGTCATTCTCAGGCCCTTGAATAAGCATAGCTTTATCATAATATTCAATTGCTCTGTCGTAACTTTTCATTATAAAATTGCAATCACCGCTTCTCAGGTATGCATCTTTAATGATATTTACAGGCTGACCGGTTGACTTTGAAAGGAATTTTCTATAGTTCACAAGAGCTTCATTATACTTTTTAGTTTTGAAATAAGCGTACCCGACGTTATAATTTGCCAGATCGTAAATGTCCAAACCATATGAAGCTGTACTCAGCTGGAAATCTTTATAGTATTTGATCGCATTTTTATAATCTTTTTGTCGGTAGTATGTTTCTGCTATCCAGTAATAACTTTTCGAAAGAAGGTCTTTATCGTAATTATATTTCTGTGATTTTTTTAATAGTTCTATAGCTTCCGAATACTCATAATTATTAAATAGTTCTAAACCCCTGAAGTAGCTTATCTTTTGATATGCAGCCTTATATTCTTCATTTTGTTTTTTAATATTTTCAATATATGTTAATGCGTTTTTATAGTTTTTTGTTGTCAGGAACAGGTTAACAAGATAATTATTGGCATCATCCAACCTTTCTGATTCAGGGAATTCTTTAATATATTCCTGAAGGGCTTTTATTGCTTCGTTGTATGGGTTATAGGAAAGCTCATATGATAATTTGGCATAATTAAAAAGAGCATCTTCGCTGATTTTTTTATCATAAGGTAGTTTATATGCTGAAAGGAAGGCACTTCTGGCAGCTTTTTTATTGTTAGTTTTAAGGAAACAATCGGCCATATGATAATATGTGTTTTGAGCTATGGAGTCATTTTTATAAATAACTTTTTCGAAAAAAAGTAGTGATTTTTCATGCTCTTCTGCCATGAAATAAGTAAATCCCATCTGGTAATTATCATCACGTGTCAGGCTTTTTTGGTTATTTTCCTCAAAAAATTCAAGGTATGGAATAGCATCTTTATACCTGCCGGAACGGATCATTGCTTCTCCTGCAATATGTGCGATTTCGGGCTTTCTCTTATCTGAGGCTGACTTAAGAAGTTTTGGCGCTAGCTCGAGGAGTTCATCGAATTTTCCTTGCAGGTAATATAACTGAATAACATAATATGGAATAATTGGCTCAAAGGTTTCATCATTTTCAATCTTCCTTAGGCTTTGCAATGCAGTTTCATAGTTTCCATCTGCATATTGTAGGTGGCCATAGTAGTAGTTTGCTGGCGCGTAATATCTTGAATCATTATCTTTTATTTCAAAAAATGCTTTTGTAGCTTTTTTAATTTCACTGGTTTTCAGGTAAGAATATCCGGTCTTAAAAAAATATTCTGATTTTTGCTCCTGATTGAGATCATAGATATCTACTTTATCGTAATATTGTAAAGCTTTTCTGTACTTCTTTTTCCGGAATTCAAAGTTTGCAAGCTCAAAATTCGCTCCTTTTACTTTGCTGTTTTCAGGGTGATCTTTTAATAATTCTGTGAATAAATATTCAGCATTATTATTGAAAAGCTCAATGGCACACATTGCGGAATAATATTCAGCATTAGCTTTGAGAATGGAATTTTCATCAAGGTCTTTGAGGATGTTAAAAAACAAATCCTGTGCGGCACTGTATTTTTCTTTTTCGAATAACTCCACAGCCAGCCGGTAATCAGCTTCAGGATTATTATAGATTGAAGTTTGCTGTGCAAATGTTTGTGTGCTGCTTCCTAAAAGTATAAAGAGCATCACTATTGGAAGAAAGAATGTTTTTTTCATGCTTGCTATTCTATGTCGGGTTTTGCCAATTCTTTATATAAACCAAAAATGTATCTAAATTATTATACCGGGCATAATAATCCAAGTTTTAAAATTAGTTTACTTTTTGCTGCAAAGAATTAGGAGATGTAGTAAATTATTAACAGGCAACATTTAACAACTTCACTAAAAAAAAATAAGGCTGAGGTTGAGGCTAAGGCTAAGGCTAAGGAATTATTTTAATTAATGCTCACTTTTTGTGTAAATCGATTACCGTCAACAGTATTTACATTGACAATATAAATGCCTGGCGGAAGTGATGAAATATTTACAGTTTCACAGTATTGCTCAATGGATTTTTCTATATGAAAAAGTTCTTGTCCATTAATTGAGTATAAAGAGATGCTTGTTTGTTTTGCCTTATCAAAATTCAGGGAAATGATAAGATTTTTCCCTGTTTCATCAGGGTAAACAGAGAAATGTTTGTTCATGTTAATGTCAAATATACTAGCTCCCCCATAATCAAGAGTAAAGTTGTCAATCCATAATGTGCTGCCATGGATAATGATTTCATTTAATACATCGGAGGAAGAGACTATAATATTCATACTATCCGGATTATCCAAAAGGAGATAGTCAAGATCAATTTTAAATTCAGTCCAGTTTTGTACCTTTGAACTTGTATAGAACCATCCATACGCAAGAGTATCTCTAGTATTGATATTCCATTTGGTCATTAGTATTCCAATAAAACAACTATCACCGGGTTTAGGACTGGATTTATAATAGCCTTTTAATTCGTCAGGTCTTCCGGTAAATGGAATTCCTCCTGTAATATAACCTGTTTGAGCTGCTACATCAATAATGATCTCGCCCAGAGTTAATAATCCAGGCAAAGTAACAGGAAATGTCAAAATAGCTTCCGTTGTTGATTCCAGCATGGCAGCTGAGTTTCCGTGCTGAGGTGAAATACTATCCTCTGTCACTCCTTCAAACTGAACACCATAAATACTTTTGTTGGATGAGTCCCAATGTTCCGGTTGTCCGTTTGTCCAAGTTTCGAAGCTTGGGTTTGGGATTGTATCCTGAGCAATGGCATGTCCTCCTGCAGCAAATAAAAAAATCAGGATAAAAATAAAACGGTTTTTTTTATTC
The DNA here is from genome assembly GCA_021106655.1 of Bacteroidales bacterium. GTDB lineage: Bacteria > Bacteroidota > Bacteroidia > Bacteroidales > SMBSF77 > SMBSF77. Next base: position 594 of record JAIOTT010000015.1, on the reverse strand, counting down.
ATATGATCGTTTTTTTATAGAGCTTTATGTCTTAGTGTCATTTTCTCGTTATCCACCAAGGCTTCGACTCCGCTCAGCCTGACATTACTAACAGTCACTATGAGCGGAGTCGAAGAGAGATGATTGAAATGTAAAAAAACAACGGCTCTATAAGCAGGATTCTGTCCTCCGCGAGCGGAGTTTCTATCATTTATCTGGCCCCGTCATCACTGGCGGGATCTAGCAGCCTACCCTCCGGGATCGGGCGAGCAACCCTCAAGCCCCGGTATACTTGGCTTTTCAACCCATAAGGTTTACCCCTGCCGACAGTCACCCGCCAACAGCGTGAGCTCTTACCTCACGTTTTCACCTTTACCCACCGAAGCTTCAGCGAAGGTGGGTTGCCCCACTAGCTAAATCACGACAGGTAGTTATTTTCTGCGGCACTTGCTGTTCCTTCGTTTTCACAAAGGACCTTCCCGTTAGGAAGTATGGTGCTCTGCGTTGCCCTGACTTTCCTCCCTGCAATAAAGCATGGCGATAGAACGAACCGTTGTTTATGCAAAATTACTCAAAATCTTCTTGACTAAAAAAAATTTGTTAGCATTCATTGGT
>JAIOTT010000112.1 GCA_021106655.1 Bacteroidales bacterium | reverse complement strand
TTTAAGTGCAGTATCAATGACAGGAATGATGTTTTGCTGGTGAGCCCTCGATGCCAATTCAGGAACTACACCTCCGAATTTTTTATGGACGTCCTGATTTGCAATTATGTTGGCAAGTATTTCGTTACCCTTGCTAACCGAAGCAGAGGTGTCATCACAAGAGCTTTCAATGCCTAAAATATATACTGACATTATGTTGATTTTTTAAAGTTCAAAGGTATCAAAAAAAAGTACAAAATATTACTTTATATCCTTGGAGTGTTAATACTTCTGCCTACTGCTACCTATATTGTGCTAAGGAGTCCACACGTTCAGACCTATATTGCCCGAAAAGCAGCTAATCATTTTTCTGAAATGCTGAATACTGAAATTAGTATTGGAGGTGTAAATATTAATCTTTCGCTGGATTTAATACTCGAAGATCTGAAAATTAATGATCAGCATAAAAATCCTTTATTAACAGTTGAAGAACTTCGTATAAATACAAAAAAGATAAGGAGAAAGGATAATATCTTAAGATTTGACAAGATAGTATTGCAAAATGCACTTATTAATCTAAGCAAGTATTCTGAAGATAGTGTTATGAATTACCAGTTCATTATAGATTGTTTAAACCCACCCGATACTACCCTAATCCCATATGATACCATTTCTGCTCCTGACAAAAAGCCCTGGAGTATATCATGTTCAGATCTTCAAATAATAAATTCATCTTTCATTTTTCAGGATCTACATATACCTCCAGTAATTGACAGGATAGACTATGATAATATTAATATTTCCGGCCTTAATGTTAAAATTAAGGATTTCTCTATGCTGGGAGACAGTGTTAATGCGAAGATAGAAAAGATTGCTTTGAATGAACACAGTGGATTTGTTTTAGATAAATTTTCTTCAGATTTTATAATGAGTCCGACAGGTATGCATGCAGGAGATCTTAAAATCATAACCGGAAGATCTGAACTATCATTGGATTTGATCTTCAACTATAATGATTTCTCATATTTTAATGATTTTCTCCAAAAAATTAAGATTATCTCCTCGATTAATGAATCTGTCCTGGATTTGAATGATCTGCAATATTTTGCACCAGAATTAAAAGGAGTGGAAAATGTCCTTAGTTTTTCAGGTGATGTTAAAGGATGTATTTCCAATCTTAGAGTTAAAGAGTTTAAACTTGACTTTGGTAAACGATCACATTTTTATGGTGACGTATTTATGAATGGACTTCCTTATATAAAAGAGACTTTTATTAATACAACAATAAAGGAATTTGTAACTAATGCTGATGATGTGGAAGCAGTTATCATTCCGACTGAAAATGGAAATATAACTAATATTGAGATTCAGGAAAGTCTGACCAAATTCGGAGACATTAACATCGGTGGCCATTTTACTGGTTTTTATAATGACTTTGTCGCATATGCAAAGCTTAATTCATCACTTGGTATGGTCACAACGGATATGATCTTTAAACATAATAAAGAAAAGCAAATTATTGAATATAATGGTAAAATAGAAGCCGAGGAATTTAACTTTGGGTTATATAGTGGTTTGCAGGATTATTTTGGTAAAATAAACTTGAAGGCTGAGATTTCCGGATCAGGACTTAATGAGGAAAATATTGCTATTGAAATGAATGGAATAATCGATTCACTCGACTTTAATAATAACAACTATAGCAGTATTTCTATAAAAGGGAATTATGAGAATGAAACATTCAACGGATCATTGAATGTTCTGGATGAACTCATTCATTTAGATTTTCTTGGAATAATTGATTTTAGTAAAACCAAGCCGATATTTGACTTTACTTCTGTTATAAAAAATGCAGATCTTATTGGATTGAACATGGTGTCGTCTGAAGAAAAAATGGTATTATCAACAAAGTTGAATATTAATTTTACAGGATTATCAATTGATAGTATTATCGGAAAAATTAAGATCGATAATACTGTGTTCACAAAAGCAAATCAAATGATAAAAATGGATCAGCTTAGCATTGAAGTTTTACATGATACGAGCGGAAATAAAAATATTACCGTAATCTCAGATTTTGTTGATGTCAATCTTCAAGGAGTTTTTCAATTAGAGGATATTTTTGTTTCTTTTGATAAATTCCTGGATGAGTATTTGATGTCTGTTGATATGCTTAGCGATTCAATAAAAAACTCTTATTCAGATGATCAGATAATCTCTTTTAATATCAATCTGAAAAACACTCATGATCTGACAGAAGTCTTTGTACCACAACTTAGTGTTTCACCAAATTCTATCGTTTCGGGAACTTATAATAGCATTAAAGGATATTTTGATTTTAATGGCACTGCTGATGAGTTGATTTATTCTGGCAATGGATTTGAGAGTTTTTTTATTAAAGGAATGTCAGAAAATAAAAAGATACTTTTCCGATGTGGATGTGAGAGATTATCACTGTCAGATAGTCTTGGGCTTGATGACTTTGCACTGAATGCCCGGATAATGAATGACAGTATTGATTATAACATTCTTTGGGAAAGCCATGACACTATTAAAAATTCCGGTGATATTGCAGGGTTTATAAATTTTTATAATCACCCTTTTATAGAAAGCAAGTTAAACAAATTTGAAGTCATAATTAATGACTCTTTATGGCTTGTTAATAAGGATAATTATATAATCTTTGATTCAACTTCTGTGGAAGTAAGTGATCTGG
>JAIOTT010000494.1 GCA_021106655.1 Bacteroidales bacterium | reverse complement strand
GGCTGTCTGTCTCTACAGGGTCGTTTTATTGTACCCAGGGCGGGACTTGAACCCGCACGACCGCAATGGTCATTGGATTTTAAGTCCAACGTGTCTACCAATTCCACCACCTGGGCACTTAAGAAAAAAAATACCTCCCGTTTGTGGGAGGAATTTTTTGAGCGAAAGATGGGGTTCGAACCCACGACCCTAACCTTGGCAAGGTTATGCTCTACCGCTGAGCTACTTTCGCATAGCTGATTTTTAAGTCTGCAAATATACAACTTTTTCTAACAAACAAAGAAAATTTGTTCTAATTTAAGTGAATTCTTAGCAAAAAACTTCAGTTTAACTAGTTAATTGTTTCGAGTTACGGGTTACAAGTTGCATTTTCTTTTTATAACTCGCAACCTGTAACTCGAAACTAATTTATTTACTTCTTCCCTAGCATCTTCTTAATCTCATTCAACTTCATCAAAGCCTCCACCGGCGTCAGGGTGTCGATATTGGTGTTTAAAATATCCTCTTTGATCTGTTCAAGTAAAGGATCATCCAGTTGTATAAAACTTAACTGGTAATCGTCAACATCTGTACTTTTAGCTGCTGTCTTTTTAATATTTTTATTGAGTTCATCATGGCTATGTGATTTCTCCAGCTGCTGAAGAAGAAGGTTCGCCCTGTCGATAACTCTTCCGGGCATACCCGCCATCTTCGCAACATGAATTCCAAAACTGTGTTCACTGCCACCGGGTTTTAACTTCCTTAAAAATATGATCTTGTTACCTATCTCCTTTATTGAGATATGAAAATTTTTGATTGCTTTTTTTGAAGCAGCCATTTCATTCAATTCATGATAATGTGTGGCAAATAACACCTTAGCCTTAAACAGAGGGTGCTCGTGGATAAATTCGGCTATTGCCCACGCAATTGAAATTCCATCATAGGTACTTGTGCCACGACCTATCTCATCAAGTAATATAAGACTGCGGTCTGAAATGTTATTCAGAATACTCGCAGTTTCATTCATCTCAACCATGAAGGTAGATTCGCCGGATGAAATATTATCAGATGCTCCAACCCTCGTAAAAACTTTGTCAACGAGGCCAATCTTTGCTGATTCGGCCGGAACAAAGCTGCCCATCTGTGCCAATAAAACTATGAGAGCTGTTTGTCGTAACAAAGCTGACTTACCCGACATATTCGGACCGGTGATAATAATTATCTGCTGTTTTTTATTATCAAGATAAACATCATTAGGAATATATTTTTCACCCGGAGGTAATTGCTTTTCTATTACAGGATGCCGTCCTCCTTTAATATCAAGTTTATAGGATTCGTTTATTTCAGGCCTTTTATAATTATTATTCTGCGATATTATTGAGAATGATAAAAGAACATCTAGATGAGCAATTAAAGAAGCATTCAATTGTATTGGCTCAATATATTCGGTAAGGCTAAGTACCAGTTCATTAAACAAATTGCTTTCCAGAGCGAGGATCTTCTCTTCGGCTCCCAGTATTTTTTCCTCATACTCTTTTAGCTCTTCTGTAATATAACGCTCTGAATTTACAAGAGTTTGCTTTCTGTGCCATTCTTCCGGAACTTTATCTTTATGAACATTCGTTACTTCAAGGTAATAACCAAAGACATTATTATAGCTGATCTTCAATGAAGATATCCCGGTACGTTCGATCTCACGCTCCCGGATCTGTTTAAGATAATCTTTGCCTGAGTATGCTATTTTGCGAAGTTCATCAAGTTCCTCTGATACACCTTCAGCAATAACTTTTCCTTTATTAAGCATGCAGGGTGGGTCGGGATGAATCTCCTTCCCTATCTTCTCACTGATAAGCTTGCAGGAGTTGAGTTGGTCCGCAAACTTATTTATTGATGCCTCTTTTGCTTCTTTACATGTTTTTTGTATAGGTTCTATCGCATCAAGAGCTCTCTTGAGTTGCATTATCTCTCTTGGTGTAATTTTTCCTATTGCCACTTTTGATATCAGACGTTCCAGATCACCGATTATCTTAATATTTTCCTTTAAGATATCTGAAAATTCAGTGTCTTTATTGATATATTCAACTATATTCAAACGATCGTTGATAAGCTTTTTCTCACGCAATGGAAGAACTATCCATCTTCTCATCATTCGCCCTCCCATAGGAGAAATAGTTTCGTCAATAACATCGAGTAAGGTTTTGGCATTCTCATTAAGAGAATATAAAAGCTCAAGATTCCTTATTGTAAATTTATCAAGCCAGACATACTTTTCTTCCTCAATCCGGGAGATCTTAGTGATATGCTGAACTTTGTCGTGATGAGTTTCACTAAGATAATGAAGAGCTGCTCCTGCGGAAATGATACCATTTTCAAGTTTATCTATCCCAAAACCTTTTAGTGATGTTGTCCCAAAATGCTTCAATAAGAGATCATAGGAAAAATCAATAGTAAAAACCCAGTCTTCAAAAGTGTTAGTATAAAACTTATCACCAAAATCTTCAGTGAAGGTCTGGAGTTTATTTTTCTGAATAATGACCTCGCTTGGACGAAAAGTTTGCAAAAGTTTGTCAATTTGCTCTTCAGTTCCTTCAGCAACAAAAAACTCTCCGGTTGAAACATCAAGGAAAGAGATTCCGCTAATCTTGTTATTCAGATGTATGCTGGCAAGAAAATTATTTTCCTTATGTTCCAGCACTTTATCATTATATGAAACTCCGGGAGTAACTAATTCAGTAACTCCTCTTTTTACGATTTTTTTTGTAAGTTTTGGGTCTTCGAGCTGATCACAAATAGCGACTCTCTGTCCGGCTTTGACAAGTTTGTGTAAGTATGTATCAAGGGCATGGTGAGGAAATCCAGCAAGCTCGACATAGGAGGCAGCTCCATTAGCCCTTCTTGTTAATACAATACCCAGTATCTTAGAAGTTTTTATGGCATCATCACCAAAAGTTTCATAAAAATCTCCTACCCTGAAAAGGAGAAGCGCATCAGGGTATTTAGCCTTGATAGCATTAAATTGTTTCATCAGAGGAGTCTCTGCTATTTCCCTGCCACTCTTTGCCATATGAATTCAAAATTTCTTAGCAAAGATAATACTATCTGTTGAATTTAGCAGGGATGGCGTCCCTGATTCGCCTATTAATATATCAAGGGCAAAAAAGGTAACCATCCAAAGGGGACGCCATCCCTGATTTTACAGATCAAATCAGCCCTGATCAGTTGCATCTGTCTAATCAGTGTTCTATTTTTTTATCTTACTTTTGTAATCTCAAATTATCACGAATGCGCAAACTTAAAAACGTTGAGCTTAACAGAATCTCTATAGAAGAGTTTAAAGAGAGTAAAAAAACTCCTGTTGTCATTGTTTTAGACAACATCAGGAGTCAGAATAATACTGGTTCTGTTTTCAGGACTGCTGATGCATTTTTGTTAGAGGCTATATTTTTATGCGGAATTACAGCCACTCCTCCTCACAGGGAAATTCATAAAACTGCACTTGGTGCAACTGATTCGGTTGAGTGGAAATATTTTGATGAAACAAGTGAAGCTGTAAAATTATTAAAAGAGCAAAATTTTAAGATCTTTGCTGTTGAGCAAGCACTTGAAAGCATCTCTCTTAATGATTTTTATCCCTCAGTAAACGACAAAATTGCCCTTATCTTTGGCAATGAAGTAAAAGGGATAGAGGATAAAGTTATGAATATGGTTGATGCATGCATTGAGATACCTCAGTTCGGGACCAAGCATTCTCTCAATATTTCTATAAGTGCAGGTATCGTGATATGGGAGGTGTTTAGGAAAATTAATAAACTAATTTGAAAGTGGAAAGAATGATTCGCGGGTTAGAAAGTTCACAGGTTTGAAGGTTCAATCGAAGGGTTTAAGTCCCTGAGGTACGAGCGGATGGAAACCCTGGAGAGAAATTAGATAAAGTGTTAATGTGATAATATGATAATGGGTTTTACCTGATACTCTGTACTTGATACTCATTACTCTGTACTAATTACAGTTTTTGCAATTTATAAGCAACAAATGAATTAACTTATCACTACTGTCCGGCAAATTTCCCTGCTGTTTAACAGGTAACTCGAAACACCCAATCGAAAATATTAATAAATACGAATAACCATAGCTTAAAAGTAAAAAGTTTATCACAATTATTACTTTTTTTTTCAGATCGAAAAGTTTTTTTTTATTTCCAACATAATTTTATACTTTTGCACTGCTAAATGAATCATTGTCAATTTTATTAAAACTTTTAATTATGAAAAACATTAGGAATCTGATTTCTTTAATGCTTATTGTTTTGTTGGTATCAAGTTGTGGGCTCAGCAAAATGGTAAAGAATTACGAAGAACTGGATTTTGAGGTAACTCCAAAAGTTCTCGAAACCAAGGGTGGAAAAATAGAAGTATCAATAAAAGGAAATATTCCTGAAAAATATTTCCATAAAAAAGCAGCCGTTTGGGTTACACCTGAATTAAAATATGAAGGTGGCTCCACACTACTTAAACCCGTTTATCTGCAGGGTGAAAGTGTAACCGGTGATGGAATCGTTATCAGTAAAGCAACTGGTGGATCATTCACATATACAGACGTTATTGAATATGACCCAAAAATGAACGTTTCTGAACTTATAATAAATCCCATTGCTCATCTTGCAAAAGAAAAGATCAATGTTAATGAAAAACGTGAAGTAATTAAACTGAAAGCAAAAGCTGTTGAACTGGGAGAACGTAAACTTGCTGATGGTGTTATTTATACTTCTGAAAGGATAATGCATGATGAAGAGCTATACCGTGCCGACAGAAAAACTGCTGAGGCTCTTGGTATGGATTTATCAGAATACTATGAAAAAGAAACCATTATAGATAATACAGCAAATATCTTTTTTGTTGTTAATATGGCAAATCTAAATTTAAGATGGAGATTGAACAAAGAAGAAGCTGCAAAAGCTAAACTTCAGGAACTTAAAGACTTTGTTGCTAAAGGTTGGGTAATAAAAGGTGTGAATATCAATGCATGGGCATCACCGGATGGAGAAGAAGCTTTTAACCAGGGGCTATCAGAAAGAAGATCAAAAACTGCCAATAAATACATGGAAGACCTGAATAAAAAATTACTTCGTGCAAAAGCCAAAGCAGAGGGAGTTAGAGTTAAAGACCTTGAAAAGCCCGTTGTTGATTATTCTCTTAACGCAAAAGGAGAAGACTGGGATGGATTTATGAAAGCAGTTCAAAAATCAAATATTGCCGACAAAAATATCATTCTAAATGTTGTTAAATCTCAACCCGACGTTACAAAAAGAGAACAGGAAATAAGAAATATGACTATTATCTATAAAGAAATTGCAGATGATATTCTCCCAAACTTAAGAAGAGCACAAATCACCGTTAGCTGTTTTGAACCTAAAAAGAGTGATGAAGAAATAGCGATGCTTTCTACATCTGATCCTGCTAAACTTGATAATAAAGAAATTATTTATGCAGGTACTCTCACTGAGGATTTGAATACACAACTTAAGATTTACAAATCAGCTATCGAATTGTATCCTAACGATTGGAAAGCTTACCACAATGTTGCTTATGTGAACCTTATGCTTGAGAATGTTGATGAAGCTACCACTTATCTTGAAAAAGCCAAGACGCTGGCTCCAAATAACCCTATGGTTCTTAATAACCTTGGAGCAGTTGCTGCAAAAAATAAAGATTATGAAACTGCATTATCTCTTTATAATTCAGCACAACAACTAAAGGCTAATGTTAATTACAATAAAGGAATACTTCAGATTCTTGATGGAGAATTCGGTACTGCTCTTAGTTCATTTAGTGGTAAAAAATGCAATTATAATGTTGGACTGGCAAAACTCATGAATGATAATCCATCAGGTGCTGCTACAGATCTTGATTGTGCAGAAAAGAATGCCCAGGTATATTATCTGCTGGCAGTTGTTGGTGCACGCACAAACAACACTACAATGATCTATGATAACCTAAAATTAGCCATCAGCCAGGATGATGCTTACAGAGCTCAGGCAAAAGATGACAGAGAATTTATTAAATACGTTGAAACAGCTGAATTTAAAGAAGCTATCAAATAATTTATTTTTAAATTAAAAAAAAAGCCGGCTTATAACAAGCCGGCTTTTTTTTATTCTATATTTAAACGATATACACCCGGACTGTATTTTCTACTTATTAATTCGAGTATTTTTTCGTAATCCCCCCCATTATTAACAAAATCAATTTTATTTGTATCAACTATCAAAACAACACTATCGTGCTGTTTTTCGATATAGTGTAGATACGCCGACTGTATTTTCTGCAGATATGTTTCATCGATATCTTTCTCATATTCACGTCCGCGCTTTGAAATATTCCTTTTTAAGTTTTCTATGTTCAAATATAAATACACAAGTAGATCCGGTTTTGGTAAAGTGGTATTAATGATAGTAAAAAGTTTTTTATACAATTCATACTCATCGTCCTGTAGTGTTTTACTGGCAAATATTAAAGATTTGGCAATAAAATAATCTGAAATTGTAAAGGATTTAAACAAGTCGCCTGAGGTGATCTCTTGTTTTAATTGATGATATCTTGCAGCCAGAAATGATAACTCCAGTGGAAATGCATACTTCTCCGGATCTTTATAAAATTTTGGAAGGAAGGCATTTTCTTCAAATTGCTCCAGGATTAATTTCCCGTTAAATTGTTCAGCAATCCTTGTTGCCAGTGATGTTTTCCCTGCTCCAATGTTTCCCTCGATGGTTATGAAGTTGTAATTCAAGTTTAAAGAATTGTTATTAACGCCAATCAAGGGTTGAAAGTTCAATTGCCACAAAGACTCCAAGACTCTAAGGTTCACAAAGTTAATAATGCTGTCATTTGTCAGTCTTCGTGATATCTTTGTGTCTTCATGCCTTAG
>JAIOTT010000234.1 GCA_021106655.1 Bacteroidales bacterium | reverse complement strand
TGTTAATTTTGCAATATATTCTGTGCTTGGCTTATAAGCTTCTTCCGGAGAAAACACCAGTTGATTAGGATATGTCCACATGAATTTTCCTTTTACTTCCGGTTCAAACTCTATATATTGTATAGTGTCCCAAATATTAATAATTGAATCAGGGACAATGTCGATATTAAAAATAAAATCCAACTCTTGATGTTGTGATATCTCATCGGAGAAATTTGTTTCGATAAGTTTGATGGTTTTTTTTCCGGAGCAGGAAAATAAAATAAGGCTAAGGCTGAGGCTAAGGATGGCTAATTTGAATACATTTTTCATATTGTTAAAGGTATTTAATGTTGTTTTGTGAATTCTTAGTGTCTTTGTGACTTACTGGCGATGCATTTTCTGCCACGAAGGCAATAAGTCGCGAAGATTCACGAAGTTTATTATTATCTGGATTAGTATTCAATTAATTCTATTCGGTGATTATTGCATCTATTTCGATAAAATCATTCTTCCTTCCATTTTCAACATTTTCAATAAGTTTTCTAAGTCTTGCAGCCTTGTTCGCCTGATTTGTTTCAAGGTAAATATTGTGCAGTTTAATCAGGCTATAAATGAAGTCAGGATTTATTTTTAATGCAAGATATAATTCTTCAATAGCTTTGTTGTAGTCTCCCTGTCCAAGGTATATATTTGCCAGATTGTGATGAGGTTGAGCATAAAAATCTCCTGCAGCAATTGCCTTATTATAATATTCGATAGATTTCCCGAAGTTCTTTTTATCTGCATAATACATTCCAAGGTTATTATAGATACGAGTAGAGGAATCGGTATATTGTAACTCATTAAGATAAAACTTCTCAATATCTGCCCATTCAGAATTACGGGCAATGTTTCTTCCGGTGTAGAAAATAATGAGTGGAATAATGATATAGAGAAAGATATGTGCACGCTTTTTACTGATCAGATAATCAAATAATGTTGCTATGAGTATTGTTAAACCTATGATTGGGATATATAACCAATGCTCGAGATACATAGCATTCAATGGTATAATTCCGGTGAAAGGTAACATTGCACAAAAGAACCAGCAAATACCGAGAAATACCCTTTTATTTCTTTTGTAAAAAATGACAGAAAGTACAGTAATAATGATGAGTAACATACCAAAAATTCCTCTTAGGGATGCAAGTGATGTATATGCCATATAAGGTTTTTCATAGTTTAAGTTGGCAGGATAAATGATCATCACAACATAATCCCACAGCACATTAATAAATGTTACCAATCGAACAATTAAGTTACGTGTATAAATATTATCCTTATCAGTCAAGCCAATTGTTTCTGAAATATCAAGAAGTTCAAATCTCATAAAAAGATAGGAGACGCTAATTATAAGAAATACGAAAACGGAAAAGATAATATATCGTTTAATTTTAATCGGACTTACTGCATTTACAAAAACAAGCAAAATAACACTTAGAGGAAGAAAAACGAGCATATTCTCTTTACTGAAAAGCGAAAGAATATAAAGCAATGCAGATATTCCAAAATACATGTATCTCTTACTCTGGAAGGTTATGGATAGACTTTTTAAATACATTATTAGTGCAGAAAGCAGAAAAAATAAACCCAAAGGTCCTGCAAGTCCTGAAATATATCTTACCGATTCAGTTTGAACAGGATTGGTCAGGAATAAAACCGCCGCCAGAGTTCCGGCCATTTTACTAAATGATAGTTTTTTTAAAATTATAAATACAAAAAATGCATTCAGCAGATGAAGAAGTATTGGGATTATATGATAAGGTACCGGATTCAGCTTAAAGAAGTAAAATGTCAGTGCATATACCAATTGCTGGTTTGGCCGGTAAAAATTTCCACTGATGTGTGCTCCCTCTGTTACACTTGATGAATATATTTCGGGAATATTTTTCAGTGACCTGATTGTCTTATTCACCTGAATAAAATGTTCATCATCAAAAAACATCGGTCCATTAACAACATTGGCATATCCAATTGCTACCAGAACCAAAAGTATTAGAAACACTCTATAGTTCCTGTTTGTCAGCTGTTTAAAGTATTTGATCATGTTTGTTAGGAAGAAGGTATAAAAATACTACATTTTCCGGGAAACGCAAAAGATTTGTTACGGGTTACGAGTCACGGGTTAAACAACTCGCAACAGTTAATTAATACAAATGACGGTTACAAGTAAAAATTGATGTAAGTAGAATTCAGTTTTTTCACATTTTTATTTGGATTCTTAAATCTATTATTATATTTGTGACCGAGATAGGGAATTGGAAAAGATACAAAGATACAAAGATACAAAGGTATAAAGGTAGAAAGGTAGGCAGTGGCAGTTTTTAGCAGGCAGATGATAAAGATATAAAGAAGACGAAGAGACTAAGGGACATAGGGGCTAAGAGATAATAAATGAACCTTTGTATAATTGTATATCTGAATATCTGTATATCTGTATATCTGAATATCTGTATCTCTGAATAATTGAATATTTATATAATTGAAAAATGGAATTATCCCAGGTTAATGCTATATCGCCAATAGATGGCAGGTATAGAAAGCAGACAGAGTCGTTGGCTTATTATTTTTCAGAAGCTGCACTTATTAATTACCGGGTTTTTGTTGAGATAGAGTATTTTCTTGCATTGTGCAATATACCCTTCCACAGCCCAAAGATTTTGATAAAGATCACTTTGATTATCGTAGAAAAATATGCAGGGATTTTAATTTTAAAGATGCACTGGATGTTAAAGAGATAGAGAAAACAACAAATCATGATGTTAAGGCAGTTGAGTATTATTTAAAGAAAAAGTTTGACAAGCTGGGTCTGTCAGAGTACAAAGAATTTATACATTTCGGATTAACATCACAGGATGTTACAAATACAGCCATGCCTTATGCAATAAAGCTGGCTTTGTCAGATGTTCTTCTTCCAAGCATCAATAAATTAGTTCTTAATCTAAATCAAAAAGCAAAGGAATGGGAGAATGTTCCAATGCTTTCAAGAACTCATGGTCAGGCGGCTTCTCCTACTTATGTAGGTAAAGAGATCAGGGTGTTTGCAGAACGTCTGCAACAGCAGTTAAAACTCATGGGAAGCATTCCTTTCTCTGCAAAATTTGGCGGAGCCACCGGTAATTTCAATGCCCATCATGTTGCTTATCCTAATGTTAACTGGGTAGAATTTGCTGATGAATTTATTCATAGTCTTGGCCTTGAGAGATTAAAGACAACGACACAGATTGAGCACTATGATAACCTGGCTGCATTCTTTGATAATATTAAAAGAATAAATACTATTCTTATTGATTTTAACAGGGATATCTGGACATATATCTCCATGGATTATTTCAAACAGAAAGTTAATGTGGAAGAAACTGGATCATCAACCATGCCTCATAAAGTTAATCCGATTGATTTTGAAAACTCGGAGGGAAACCTGGGTGTTGCGAATGCTCTTTTTGAACATCTTTCGTCCAAGCTACCCGTGTCACGCTTACAAAGAGATCTCACTGATTCCACGGTAAGCAGGGTTATTGGAACACCAATTGCACACTCTCTTATTGCATATAAATCACTTTTAAAAGGAGTGAACAAGTTAATCCTGAATGAGGACGCAATTAAAGCTGATCTTGCGAAGAATTGGGCAGTAGTATCTGAAGCTATTCAAACTATTTTGCGCAGGGAAGGCTACCCAAAACCGTACGAAGCATTGAAAGATCTGACCAGGAAAAACGAAAGTATAAATAAGGAGGTGATCTTGAATTTCATTAAAAAGCTTAAGGTTTCTGCAAGTGTTAAAGCGGAGCTGAGGAAGATTACTCCTCAGAATTATACAGGAATACAGTGATGAGTAATGAGTATTGAGTATCAAGTACTTTTTTTTACTCAATACTCAATACTCTGTACTCAATACTATGAAAATAAGTGGTTTTACTTTTATTCGGAATGCGATCAAGTTCGATTATCCCGTTGTGGAAGCTATCACTTCCATATTGCCGGTATGTGATGAGTTTGTTGTTGCTGTAGGAAATTCAGAAGATGAAACCGAAGAGTTGATCCTTTCAATCGGTTCACCAAAAATAAAAATTATCCGAACTACTTGGGATGACGCACTGCGGGAGGGTGGGAGAGTACTTGCTGAGGAGACAAATAAGGCATTAAAAGCTGTTTCAAAAGATTCCGACTGGGCTTTTTATATTCAGGGTGATGAGGTGATGCATGAGAAATACCTGCCTGTTGTGAAAGCAGCAATGGAGAGATGGAAGGATGATGAAAGGGTAGAAGGTCTTCTTTTTAACTATCTACATTTTTATGGTTCTTATGATTATGTTGGAGACTCAAGAAACTGGTACAGGAAAGAAGTCAGAATAATAAGGAATATACCGGGAATGCATTCTTTTAGGGATGCACAGGGATTTCGGCTAAAAAATAAACTGCTTAAAGTAAAGCAAGCAGATGCCTGTATTTATCATTATGGATGGGTTAAGCCACCGGAGGTACAACAATCGAAGATAGAGTCGTTTAATAAATTATGGCATAGTGATAAGTGGGTTGAGACAAATATACCACAGGTTGATGAGTTTGATTATTCCCAGGTAGATTCTCTTGGAAAGTTTAGTGACACACACCCCCAGGTAATGATGGAAAGAATTGCAAAGGTGAACTGGAAATTCTCTTTCGATCCCACAAAAAAGAATTTCTCTTTTAAGTCCTGTTTACTTCATTTTACCGAAAAGTATACTGGATGGAGAGTAGGGGAGTATAAGAATTATAGGAAAGGTTAGCACGTTTACACGTTCGCACGTTTAAACTCACGCAAAGGCGCTAAAATGCAAAGAAAGTCATTGGTTAATGAGTGCTCGAGTAACTTCTTCCTTACACCTACAACCTACAACCTACTACCTATATTCCATTAACCATTAATAATTTATCATTAACAATTATTTTTCCTAATACCTACTACCTAAATCCCATTAACCATTAATAATTTATCATTAACAATTATTCTTCCTTATACCTAATAAAATAATTATCTATCTTTGTTGTTTAAGCTTACACCATGAATTGCCCACACTGCAAAGAACCGATGATCATCCTTGAGCTCAACGAAGTTGAGATCGACTATTGCCACGACTGTAGTGGCATATGGCTTGATTCCGGTGAGCTGGATTTGCTTCTTGAAAATGCTGATGAAAAGGAAAAGATGCTATCGTCTTTTAGGCTTGCTGAGAAAACCGGGGAGAAGAAATTCAGGTGCCCAAGATGTAAAAAGAAAATGGAAAAAGTTAATGTAGGAGATAAAGAGCATGTGCTTATTGATAGGTGTAAGCATGGACACGGGCTTTGGTTTGATAAAGGGGAACTGCCGGCGATTATAGAAATTGGAAGTAAGGATAAAGATAACAAGGTGATTAAACTATTGAAGGAGATGTTTGTGTGATACGTTAACACGTTAGAAGGTTCGCACGTTAGCACGTTCTCAGGAAAGTTCGCAGCTTGCTAATTTTCGTTCCTACTCAACTAATTAACTTACTCAACCACTCAACTAGTTTTGGATTTGTGCATTGGGATTTATTTAGAGCAATTAGAGCAATTAGGTCAATTAGAAATTTTAATTAACAATAGGAGAAATACAAATGGGACTATTAATTTTTTTGGCAGTAATAGTAATTATACTGCTTTATTTCGTGGGAATGTACAACTCCCTGGTGAAGCTGAAAAATCAGGTTAAAAATGCATGGTCACAGATCGATGTTCAGCTTAAACGCCGGCATGATCTTATCCCAAATCTTATAGAAACAGTGAAGGGATATATGACACATGAGAGGGAGACTCTTGAAAACATAACCAATGCTCGTAGTAATGCAATGAGTGCAAACACAATCGGCGAAAAATCTGGTGCTGAAAGCCTTCTGGGAGGTGCTTTAGGTAAACTGCAAATAGCGGTTGAAGCATATCCTGATCTGAAAGCAAACACTAATTTTCTTGCCTTACAGGAAGAGTTGTCATCAACGGAAAATAAAATATCTTACTCACGACAGGCATACAACGATCAGGTGCTTTTCTTTAATAATAAGATACAGATGTTTCCTTCCAATATCATTGCCGGGATGTTCAACTTTAAAGAAGGTGAATTTTTTGAGCTGGAGGATGTGAAGGAGAAAGAAGTGCCAAAGGTTAGCTTTTAGAAATTTATACTTCGTGCAACCTTTGTGAAATCCTTTGTGCACCTTTGTGGTAAGATTTTTTTCTTTTTTTATCACAAAGAACACGAAGTACATCACAAAGGAACCACAAAGAGTTATATCAAATCATCATGTGGGAGTTAATACGAGCGAATAGGCGAAAATCATTAATGTTATTTTTCCTGATGGGCATTTGCCTTGTCTTTTTGGGATATTTGGCCGGAGCTGTGCTTTTTCCCGGAACGGCTAATATAAACGGAGAAGGTATCCCGGGAGGTGGTTTATCTGGTGGGGGAATGAGTGGAGTTTTTATTGCTCTTGTCATTTGGGGCATACTTTCATTAATTAGCCTTACTTCAGGAAGCAAGATAATGTTGTCGGTTAGCAATGCAAAGAAAGTTACTCCTGATGTCCATCCACAGCTTTTTAATGTAGTGGAGGAAATGAAAATAGCTGCCAACCTCTCTAAAATGCCTGATGTTTACATCATCAACAGTGAAGCACCTAATGCTTTTGCAACAGGGCGAAGTCCTGAAAACAGTGCTATCGCCGTAACAGCCGGACTCCTTGCAAGGCTTAACCGTGACGAGCTTCAGGGTGTTATTGCACATGAGATGTCACATATCATCAACCGTGATATCAGGTTCATGACCTTTGCAGGAATAATGCT
>JAIOTT010000278.1 GCA_021106655.1 Bacteroidales bacterium | reverse complement strand
GTTTTATTTTCTGATTTTTAATTTATTAATAGCTCTTTGGTATTTTCTTGCATACCTGAGATGTTCTCTTAATGTTTTGGAAAAGTTGTGATATCCAGAAAGATCATCTTTTGCACAAAAGTATAAATATTTATGTTGTTTGTAATTTAATACTTGATCGATGGTAGATGGTTCGGGAAGACAAATCGGCCCAGGTGGTAAGCCCACGTGTTTATATGTATTGTAAGGAGAGTCGGTTTTGGTATCCTTTTTAAGTACCCGTTTTTTTGAGAAATCTCCCAATGCAAAAATAACTGTTGGGTCAGCTTGCAAAAGCATACCTCTTTTCAGGCGATTTATATATACACCTGCAATCTCAGGCATTTCATCCATATGTGTTGTTTCCTGCTGTACAATTGATGCCAGTATGCTAATTTCTTCTGAGGTGAGAGCTATCTCCCCGGCTTTATTCAATCGTGCTTTTGTCCAGAATCTATCATTCTCATTTATCATTCTCTCATAAAAGCTTTTGGCAGAAGTATTCCAGAAGAATTCATATGTATTAGGTAAGAAAACCGTCATCACATTTTGATCGTTATATCCATAAGTTGAAAGAAATTCTTCATCAGAAAGTAATTTTAAAATAGTAATGGAATCAGTCTCCAGATATCCTGAGATAATACCAGACAGATCATTCTTTGTTCTGATATTATTTATTACAAGTTTCACAGGCTTCTGATCACCCGACCTGAGCATATTGATCAGTTCATTATTGCTCATATTCGCAGTGATCAGGTATCTTCCGGGATGAATATGGTTTTTATAGTTCTTTTTTTCTGCCAGCCAAAAAAATGAATTCTGATCAATTAGTATTTTGCTAATAAAGAGGGAGTCACATACATCATCGAAATCTGATCCGCTATGAATGTAAAAATATTTTTCTTCGGAATTATCCGGATTAATATTATTTCTGTAGATTTTATTATGAAAGTTGATAAAAACTATTGCAAGCACTATCAGAATGATAGAAAGCAATGGAATAAATATTTTAAGGATGAGTTTCTTGTTCATTTCCTGATAAGCTGTAACATATATTCATCCACCCATGAGTCTTCTATTCTCAACCAATGTTTTTTGTTACCTATGATCATGAATCCATGCTTTTGAAATAATTTCAGGCTTTGTTCATTATCCTTTGATATGTTGCAATAAAGTTGATGAAGGTTTAGTGTATCAAAAGAATATTTAATGACCAGATTCAGTGCTTCTGATGCATATCCTTTACCACGGTACTCTTTTGCTATAAGAATCCCAACACCAGCTCGTTTATGATGAGGTGAAAAGTCAAATAAGTCAACGCTACCTATAGTTTTAACTTCAGGTGAATTAATATGATCTATCATTAGTCTTACTTGTTTTGAAGCATATATGTCTTCATGTGCATTTACAAGGTATTGTTCAAGTACAAACCGCGAAAATGGTGTTAGTGTATTGCTTATATGCCATATCTCGGTATCATTTTCCCATTTATACAAAAGATCGATATCAGTTGGTTCCAGTGCTCTCAGAGCTATATTTTTTCCTAACATATTTTAGATATTAGATTTCAAATTTTCCTTTAAAAACAAACTCTGCAGGGCCCTCAAGCCAGATATCGGTAAAAGTATCATCCCTCTTAATAAACATAACCTTTAACATTCCACCTCTGCTTTGAATATTAAAAAGTCCTTCTTTGTCTTCTCTTGAAGCATATGCTATTGCAGAGGCTATCACACCTGTACCACATGAAAGGGTTTCGTTTTCAACACCCCTTTCATAAGTCCTGACCGATAAATGGTCTTTATGTATCTCTACAAAGTCAACATTTATTCCTTTTGCAATGAATTGTTCATTATTGCGGATCTTCCTACCTTCTTTATTTACATCAAGATCATTAAGATTGGAAGTAAAATTGATATAATGTGGAGATCCTGTATTTATGATCAATGCATCATTATTTTTTCTAACACTTTTCACATCCAGCATCTTCAACTTCACAAGGTATATATTCTTGTCTTTCTTTAATATCTGTGCCTGATGCAGGCCATCGACTGCATGGAATTTTGCATGATCACCAATGATTTGTAATTTATTGGCAAATGCGACAGCGCACCTGCCCCCGTTTCCACACATTGAACCAATATTGCCATCAGAGTTGTAATAGTTCATTTCAAAATCGCAATCATCCTTATAACTTATTAATATCATTCCATCAGCTCCAATACCAAACCTTCTGTCACAAAGTTGTTGTATTATATTCTTATCAATCGGGAAATCACTCCTCCTGTTGTCAATAAGGACGAAATCATTTCCTGTTCCGTGATATTTAAAAAAATTGTAAGCGTTCACAGTTTTAATTTATTATACAAGGAATGTTATATTGTTACATTGTTAAATTGTTGTGTTGCTGAACTGAAAGTAATTTCCTCTCTTTTGAATTTTGTTCCAGGAGCCAAGTGTAAAAACTTTGCGGTCTTAGCGTGAAAGGGTTTTTAGACTGCAATCATCCAGACAAATGATACTTTTAAGGAATCCTGACTATAACGATAAATCTTAATTTTAATTTTTTTCTGTTTAACAATCTAACAATCGAACCATGAATCCTGCCATACATTCACTATTCATAAAGCATATCATAAGCTGTAAATGCTTGCAAAGAATCAATTATTATTTATTATTCTAGTGCTTTTAAGGTTATTTTATTGTGTAAGGGAATTAATTGTCTGAAGTTTTCAGCACATTCCAAAAAATAGACTTTATCAAGATGTTCCAAAAAAAATGAATCATTAACGCATCTAAAGCTAAGAGAATCGTATTGACTTATTCCAAACAATATCACTTTGTTTTTTGCGAGTTTATAACCTTGATAGTTCACAGGAGATCTCCAGAGTTCCACTCTGAAAATATTTCTATTCTTTTCAATAACTGACTCATTCGATAATAGCAGAGAGTCATAACCATCGGAAGTCTTTGACATTCCTTCAATTTCAATTGACCTTATTGCAACTAGCTCATCACGCATTACTACAATGTTATCATCAGAATTTTCATAATAATTAGTATCCTGATTATACATCTCAGTTGCGATCGTGTCAGTAGAAAAAGTACTTGCCTGCATATTACCGGAAATTTTAGCAGTATCATTGGGCAGAGGCTCATGCTTAATGCTATCAGAAATGGAATCTATGGCTATGATATTAAGTGTATCTAAGTAATCTGTATCAATATTTATGGACGAATCAATAATTTGTTCTTCTTCTTTTTTAATCTCATTTAATGGGTATTTATCACTTTTCTTTTTTGATTTTTTTACTTTGGATTTTTTTTTGATTGCCTGCTTATCCTCGTCAATATCCTTGATTACTTGTGATTTCTGAGTTAGATTATCACTAATATTATCCTCTGAAAAGCTCATGTTAAAAATAAAAAACGAAAGTCCAATGCCAATTACTATACCCGGAATAAGCCCGTAAAAAAAATAAATATTTCGTTTATCTGTTGATTTCATTGAAATCAGGATATTGGAGGGTTTGTTTACTTATAAGATATTAATGACAGTATACTTAATCTCTAATATAAAGGTTTCAATTGCTCTGTCATTTTAAAACAAAATTAATAATTTCAACACACATTATGCTCTGGCTGATGTTAATTATTTAACAAATTTTAACAAGCTTCTGAGTACTAAGATGATAGGGGTGGCGTTATTAAATGTAAAAATAGAATAAACAGTTATTCTTTTAGTAATCGCAGGCATGATTATTGATGAATTATTAAAAAGTTTTTATGAAAAAATTTGCTGGAATTTTACTGTTTGCCATTTTAGGCGGGATAATATCTATTGGTATTTATAAAATATTTGAAAAGGAAACTATATCCGGGCCTGATTTACAGATTGAAAAAATACCTGTTCATACAACGACCTTTTCCCCTCCGGTTGAAAACCCTGATAACGCAACATCAGTCATATTACCTGATTTTACTGCCTCAGCAGAGAAGACGATCAATGCTGTTGTACATATTATGACAGAGTATAAGTACAAGAGTAATTTGTATGATTATTTCTTTGATTTTCATGATTTTTTTGGAGATCGTCCCGGTAATAATAATCCTTCAATGCCCTATAAAGGATCGGGGTCCGGTGTGATCATTTCTGAGAATGGGTACATAGTTACAAATAATCATGTTGTCCATCAGGCTGATTTGATTGAAGTTGTTTTAAATGACAAACGGACATATAATGCAGAGGTTATTGGGGTAGATCCTTCGACTGATCTGGCTTTGATAAAAATCAATGAAAATGGATTGTCTTATCTGAGTTATGGAAACTCTTCATATGTAAAAATTGGAGAATGGGTTCTGGCAGTTGGTAATCCGTTTAACCTCACATCAACAGTAACTGCGGGAATAGTTAGCGCAAAAGCAAGAAATATTAACATTTTAGGTAATTATGGTGGAGCAAGTAGTATTGAATCGTTTATTCAGACTGATGCGGCAGTAAACAGAGGAAACAGTGGTGGTGCACTTGTGAATATAAAAGGTGAATTGATTGGCATCAATGCAGCTATTGCTTCAAACACCGGATCTTACTCAGGATATTCTTTTGCAATACCTGTTAATATCGTAAAAAAAGTAGTAGATGATTTGTTAAATTATGGTGAAGTTCAGCGTGCATATATTGGTATTTCAATTCTTGAACTTGGTAGTGCATATGCTAAAGAGAATGGCATCACTGAAACAAAAGGAGTTTATGTGGCCGGAATAACTAAAAATGGTGCTGCACTGGGTGCAGGCTTGAGGAAAGGGGATATAATTACACATGTTGAAGATATCGAAATAAATCATACCTCAGAATTACTGGAAATTGTCAGTCAATATCGGCCCGGAGATAACATTTCCCTGAGACTGAACCGTGATGGTAAGAGTGTGGATTTTTCGCTTACATTAAAAAATAAAGAAGGCAACACTGATATTGTTATGGCAGAAGAAAAAAGTAATTTGACTACAATGGGAGCAATATATGAATTGTTAAACAAGAGCGAGAAAGAGAAATTAAATATTAGTAATGGGGTTAGGGTAAAGGAGTTAAAGCAGGGAAAATTGAGCAAGGCAGGCATCAAAGAGGGTTTTGTCATTACAAAAATTGACAAAAAGGAAATAAAAAGTATTGATGATATCAAAAAACTTCTTGAAAGCAAAAGCCGTGGAGTTCTTATTGAAGGTATATACCCAAATGGCATGAGAGCTTACTATGGTATCGGATTATAATTAAAGAAATATTTTCAAAAAAAAGCATCTAAAAATTTTTATTTCCGAGAAAATATTTCTATCTTTGTCCACTTTCGTATCGCTTTATAAGTGGTTGAATATAAAGGCTTTAGACTTACACAGAAAATACACAATATGAGGCAATTAAAGATAACAAAATCAATAACTAACAGAGACACCGCCTCCTTAGATAAATACTTACAAGATATTGGTAAAGAAGAGTTAATTACAGCTGAAGAAGAAGTGCACTTGGCGCAAAAAATCAAAGCCGGTGATAGTGAAGCTCTTGAGAAACTCACAAAAGCAAATTTACGTTTTGTAGTTTCAGTTGCCAAGCAGTATCAAAATCAAGGACTAAGTTTACCTGATTTAATTAACGAAGGGAACCTGGGGCTTATTAAGGCTGCAGGTCGATTCGACGAAACGCGTGGATTTAAATTCATATCATATGCTGTTTGGTGGATTAGACAATCTATTTTGCAGGCACTGGCAGAACAATCCAGGATAGTTCGTTTGCCGCTTAACCAGGTTGGCTCTTTAAATAAAATATCCAAGATTTCATCAAGACTTGAACAAAAATTTGAAAGGCCACCATCCGCAAATGAAATTGCAGAATCACTTGAGCTTCCCGAATACAAGATCACTGCTGCAATGAAAATATCAACACGATATGTTTCTATGGATGCTCCTCTTGCCCAGGATGAAGATACAAAATTCCTTGATGTTTTCGTAAATGACGATAATCCGGTAACGGATTCATCTCTTATGAAAGAATCTCTTGCAAAGGAAATTCAACGTTCACTTTCTACTCTTACCGAAAAGGAAAGAGATGTCGTGAATCTTTTTTATGGGATTGGCATGAACCATGGTCTTACCCTTGAAGCCTTACACGGGAAAGGGTTAGACAAATAAAAGAAAAAGCTATTCGTAGATTAAAACATACATCCAGATCAAAATTGCTTAAAGCATACCTTGGCCAGTAATTGAGAAACAAGGAGTTCAAGCAATCTTTTTTTTCACAAATAAAAGGAATTATCAACAAATAATTGGTAATTTCTTTTTTTTTTGTTCCTTTGTTACTAATTAAATTAGTTTCCCAAAAACTTATAAATATCAATTATGGATAATAAGCCAGCTAACAATAAAAATAATGAAGTCTTTGAAAATTCTTTGAGAGAATGGATAAAAGATGAAAAAACAGGTTTTGAATTTATTGAAGTGGTTGGAAAGCTCTTTTATGACAAGAATATTGAGCTTATCATTTTTCGTAGTCAGCTGATCGACAGAAGTGCAAGTGTAATCCTTCACAAGCATGCATATTCCCGCATTACAGTGGGGAAGGCATTGAAAATCTCTGATTCTCTTTTACTTGCAAGGGCTATATATAAACTGGATATACCTCCTGCAAGAATTGATATTGGACGACTCAACCTGGAATGGGGAGAAGAAAAACAAAATTATGCTGATGCTGATGAATTCATCCTGGATAAACTTAAGAATATGGCAGGTAAAAAAGTGCCATTTACCAAACCCAGAGATGTTGTTTTATATGGTTTTGGCCGGATTGGCAGGTTACTTGCAAGAGAATTTATTATTCAGGGTAATGGAGAACAACTTCGTGTGAGGGCAATTGTTACCCGAAAAAATGATCCTGAAAATGTGAAAAAGAGATCCGCACTTTTCCGTCATGATTCAATCCACGGACCTTTCAGAGGAGTAGCTATTGAAAATCCTGAAGAGCATAGTATACATGTAAATGGACATGAAGTTCTTTTTCTTGCAACCCAAAATCCTGAAGATATTAATTATGAAGAATATGGAATCCATGATGCGCTCTTAATCGATAATACCGGTGTCTTCCGCGACAGAGAAGGACTGTCAAGGCACTTAAAGGCAAAAGGAATCTCAAAAGTTATCATTACTGCGCCGGGGAAAGGTGATATCCCAAATATAGTATTCGGTGTTAACCACGAATCTCTCAACCTGAAAGAAGAAAATGTGATCTCTGCTTCCTCATGCACTACTAATGCTATAGTTCCTGTC
The DNA here is from genome assembly GCA_021106655.1 of Bacteroidales bacterium. Lineage (GTDB taxonomy): Bacteria > Bacteroidota > Bacteroidia > Bacteroidales > SMBSF77 > SMBSF77. The sequence continues at coordinate 6,891 of JAIOTT010000278.1, read as the reverse complement.
CTGAGTGTGATAGAAAATAATCTTGGTATCGTAAAAGGTCATGTCGAATCAATTCATTCCTATACAAATGATCAGAACCTTTTAGATAATTACCACAAGAAACCGAGAAGAGGTCGCTCAGCTCCTCTAAACATGGTTATTACCTCAACAGGAGCAGGTACAGCTGCATCGAAAGTAATTCCAAGCCTTAAAGGAAAATTAACCGCTAATGCTGTCAGGGTACCAACAGCAAATGTTTCACTGGCACTTCTTTCTTTAACACTAGAAGAAAAAGTTACCAAAGAATCAATCAACGAAATATTGAGAGATGCAGCTTTAAAAGGAGATCTGGTTGAACAAATACGCTATTCGACTTCAAACGAATCGGTCTCCTCAGATTATATTGGTGACTCCTGTGCATGTATCGTTGACAGCCCTGCTACCCAAGTTTCTGAAGATGGTAAGAATATCGTATTGTATTTATGGTACGATAATGAATTTGGTTATTCAATACAAGTTATCAGGCTGGCTAATTTTATTGCAGAAGTGAGACGTTTCCATTATTATTAATAGCGATTTCCTTAACTGGAAAATTCTGACCTCATCTGATTTGTTGTTGACCAAAGAACACTAAAATAGTTTCTGTTATGCACAAACCCATTTATATTTTTGTCACAGGAGGTGTTACTTCCTCCCTGGGAAAAGGTATTATTTCAGCCTCTATTGCCAAGCTATTGCAGGCCAGAGGCTATGCGGTTACTATTCAAAAATTAGATCCATATATAAATGTCGATCCCGGAACCCTGAATCCATATGAACATGGTGAATGCTATGTAACAGAAGATGGAGCAGAAACTGATCTGGACCTTGGGTACTATGAAAGATTTACTAATATTAAAACTTCTCAGGCAAATAATGTTACCACAGGCCGGATATATCAGTCCGTTATCAACAAAGAACGACGAGGGGATTACCTTGGAGAAACAGTGCAGGTTATTCCTCATATAACCGATGAAATTAAATATAGTGTGCAATTATTGGGGAATAAAGGGGAATTTGATTTTGTTATTACTGAAATAGGTGGTACAGTTGGAGATATTGAGTCATTACCATATATTGAAGCTGTCCGCCAGATGCGGTGGGAATTAACCAACAGATGCCTTGTTATACACCTTACACTTGTTCCATATTTGTCGGCAGCAGGTGAATTGAAAACTAAACCTACTCAACATTCAGTTAAATTACTTCTCGAATCTGGTGTACAACCTGATATTATTGTATGCAGAACCGAAAGACATCTTAACGACAATATTCGAAAAAAGATCGCATTGTTTTGTAATGTTGAAAAAACTTCAGTTATTGAATCAATCGATGCAGATACTATTTATGATGTTCCTGTCCTTATGCTTTCCGAAAAACTGGATGTTGAAATTCTGAGGAAAATAAATATAAGTGTTGATAAGGAGCCGGAATTGAAGGTTTGGAGAGAATTTCTTTACAAACTTAAAAATCCAAAAGGTGAGGTAAACATAGGGTTAATTGGTAAGTATGTTGAACTGAAAGATGCTTACAAAAGTATTGTTGAATCTCTTATTCACGCTAGTACTGCCAATGAGATTAAGGTGAACATCATAATGGTACAATCTGAACATATTAATGAATCTAACCTTAATATTAAACTGGAGAATATTGATGGCATCCTTGTCGCACCAGGCTTTGGTGAAAGAGGCATTGAGGGTAAGATACTTTCTATCAAATTTGCACGTGAAAATAAAATCCCATTTTTGGGTATTTGCCTGGGGATGCAATGTGCAGTGGTTGAATTTGGAAGGAATGTACTCGGATATAAAGGAGCATACTCAACTGAAATTAATGAGAATACTAAATATCCTGTAATAGATTTAATGGAAGATCAGAAAAAGATATCGGGACTAGGAGGTACAATGCGTTTGGGGTCTTACCCATGTGATCTAAAAAAAGGAACAAAAGTATATGAGGTTTATCAAAAGCAACATATTAAAGAGCGCCATAGGCATCGTTATGAGTTTAACAATAACTACCTCGATAAATATCAGGATGCAGGTATGATAGCTTCAGGAATTAACCCCAAGGATAACCTTGTTGAAATTATTGAAATAAAAGAGCATCCATGGTTTGTGGGTGTACAATTCCACCCTGAATACCAGAGTACAGTTGCAAAACCCCATCCTCTTTTCGTAAGATTTGTTGAAGCAGCGATCATGAAGAAGTAGCAGTTGCAGGAGGCAGTAGCAGGTAGTAGGCAGTCCGCAGTCCACAGATTACTGATAACTGTATAAACTTAGTGCTTGAATTTATTTTTATTATTAGCCATTTCAATTATCTTTGCCACCAAATTATTACAGCACCAAAATATTTATCTAAATGGACAGAAATACAATCTTTGGCTTATTGTTGATTTTTGGTATTCTAATTATCTATAGTGTCTGGATGGCGCCTGACAAGGCTGAACAGGAAGCTAGAAAGCTTAAACAAGATTCTATCGTAGCAGTTTATAAAGAAAAACAAGATTCGATCAATAGAGTAATTGCCTATGAGAAACTATTAGCCGACAGTTTAATGGCACAAGAAGCTGCAAGCATTGAGACAGTGAGAGAAGAAACAGATGAAGACTCTTCTGATCCAACACAGCTGCTTGAAACCCACATCGACAGGAGTAAACTGGGCGTGTTTACAAATTCATCCCTGCTTGATGAGAAATGTTTTATTCTGGAAAATGATTTTGTTAAGTTAAGGATATCGTCAAAGGGCGCAAAGGTAATCTCCGCCCAGCTTAAGCAATACCACACTTACGACACCCTTCCCCTAATACTTTTTGATGAAGAATCATCTGTTTTTGGAATAGAGTTTTTTTATCAAAATAAACTGATAAACACTAATTCACTTCATTTCCAACTTTCTTCGGATAACAATGATTCTGTATTTGTGAATGAACTGGACTCAGCAAGCATTGCTCTTCGTCTTTACACTGATGCCTCAGGAACCAGCTTCAATAATAACAGCTATATTGAATATGTTTACACTCTTAAGGGTGATGATTACATGATGGACTTCACCATGAATTTTGTAAACATGAATACTATAATGGAGTCTAATACCGGCTATCTTAACCTGGAATGGAGCGCCGATATGCTGCGTCAGGAAAAGAGCCTCGACAATGAAAGAAATGAATCAACTATTTATTATAAGTACTTCAGGGATGATGTTGATTACATCTCGGAAAGATCTGATGATGAAGAGTCGCTAAATACCAAACTGAAGTGGATATCTTTCAAAGAGCGGTTTTTTACAGCTACTCTTATTGCAAAAGATAATTTCCTGAATGCAGATATTAAAACTCTTACCAGGGAGGAAACGACCGATGAGCACTATAATAAATCTATGTTCGCCATCATAGGTATTCCGTTAAGTGCCGCGTCAAAGCAAAGTTTTGATATGAACTGGTATTTTGGCCCCAACAAATATAAGATACTTAAAAAGTATGATCTTTCTCTTGAACGTCAGATACCTCTGGGATGGAGCTTTTTCTTGCTGGGATGGATAAATATCTATGCTGTGATACCTGTTTTTGATTACCTGGGAAGCTTTGATATGAACTATGGGATCATCATCTTAATCCTAACATTATTGCTGAAAACTGTGTTATTCCCCATTGCTTATAAAACTTATGTTTCTTCTGCTAAGATGCGTGTACTTAAACCGGAAATTGATGAAATAGGTAAGAAGTTTCCGAAGAAAGAGGATTCTATGAAAAAGCAGCAGGCAACTATGGCACTGTATAAAAAAGCAGGTGTAAATCCTATGGCGGGATGTGTGCCTATGCTCTTGCAAATGCCAATTCTTATTGCACTGTTCAGGTTTTTCCCTTCATCTATTGAATTAAGGCAACAAGCATTTCTCTGGGCTCACGATTTATCTTCATATGATTCTATATGGACTTTTCCAGGAGGATTCTCAATTCCATTCTATGGTGACCATATAAGCTTGTTTACATTGTTGATGACTGTTTCAACAATAATTTATACAAAAGTTAACAGCGAAATGATGGGCTCAACAAGTGCCCAGATGCCGGGGATGAAAACTATGATGTATTTAATGCCGTTGATGTTTCTTGGAATTTTTAATAATTATGCTTCAGGTTTAAGTTATTATTATTTTCTTGCCAATATAATCACTTTTGCACAGGTATTTGTTATCAGGAAATTCATTAATGAAGAAAAGATATTACTTAGGATTCAGCAACATAAGAAGAAGCCTGCTAAACAGTCGAACTTCCAGAAACGTCTGGAAACAATGGCAAAGAAAAAAGGCTATACTCCAAAGAAATAAATTCCAATACTTTCATTTTGCTTTTTAAATGAAATCAAAAAAAAAGAAAATCCATAAACAAAAAGTTTTTGAGCCTGAAATCAAGACTAAAAGATTTTACGAAAAAAGCAATTATTGGATAATTGGAATTATCATACTGACAGCAATAGCTTATTTTCCGGGCATTAACAATGAACTTACTAACTGGGATGATCCTGCTTATATAAGTGAAAATCCATATATAAAGGATCTTTCCTGGAAAAATACTACTAAAATTTTCTCAGAGAATTATATCGGGAATTATCATCCACTTACACTCTTATCCTATAATATAGAATACCAATTTTCAGAATCAAGGCCTCTCATATATCATATTAATAATCTTCTCCTTCATCTGCTTAATACTTTCCTTGTTTTCTGGCTTATCAACCTCCTGGTGAAGAATGTTAAAGTTGCTGCTATTACAGCAGTTCTTTTTGGGATACATCCTTTGCATGTTGAATCCGTAGTATGGATATCAGAACGTAAAGATGTGTTGTATACATTCTTTTTTCTTACATCACTGATAGCATACATTAAATTTTTAAATGACAGGAAAACCAAATTCATAATTTTTTCATTTTTATTTTTTCTGTTGTCCCTTCTATCTAAAGGACAGGCAGTAACATTGGCTGTAAGTTTACTTGCTATTGATTATATTTTAGATCGTAAACTACTTAGCAAGAAAGTTATAATCGAGAAAATTCCCTTTTTTGTTCTTGCCTTACTTTTTGGGATAATTGCAATCAATGCACAAAAATCCGGGCAAGCTGTTGCAATCGAAAAGGCGGAAACCTTCTTTGGTCAGATTATCTACGCCTTTTATGCATATACCGAATACATTATAAAACTGATCGCTCCCAATAATCTTTCAGCTATTTATCCTTATCCTGCTGATCAGGATGGCAGCATTCCTGTGTGGATCTATTTTTATCTGATACCATTTGTAGCTATAATCTGGTTCTTTGTCTATTCACTAAGACATTCAAAAAGCCTTGCATTCGGGATAATATTCTTTACAATTAATATTTTTTTACTTCTGCAACTATTACCGGTTGGCAAAGCTTTAATGGCTGATCGATATACTTATATTCCCTCAATTGGAATATTTTTTATCATTGGTATTTATATTGACAAAATAAGCATTAAAAAGCCAAAATTTAAAAGGTCCATTGGATTTATCTTTGGATTATATGTATTTACTCTTTTCAGTCTTACATACAACAGGTGTGATATTTGGGAAAATAGTTTATCACTTTGGAATGATGTTTTAGTAAAGCACCCGAAAGTCTCGCAGGCAGCCTATAACAGGGCAATAATCAGGGAAAAGAATAAAGACTTTAAAGGAGCAATATCAGACTATACTACCACAATTAAAAATGATCCTTCAAATGCAGAGGCATTTAATAACCGGGGAAATGCGAGGACATCATCCGGCGATTTTAAAGGAGCTATTGATGATCTTACAAAAGCTATCAGCCTGCAAATAAATTACACAGAAGCATATTACAATAGGGGCATAGCAAGAATTGAAATGAAGGATTATGCAGCTGCAATTGCAGACTTTGATACTACTATTTCTCTTAATAGTCAACATATAGGAGCATTAAATAACCGTGGTAATGTACAAAAGATCTCCGGCGATATTCATGCTGCATTAATTGACTACAATAAGGTAATAGAATTAATTCCTGAAAAGGCTGAATCATATAATAACCGGGGTAGCGCCTATATTTCAATGAAAGATTATAAGAGTGCTATTGATGATTTCTCAAAAGCTATTGAATTGAACCCAGTAGGTGAAGACGCCTGGTATAATCGTGGAAATACATATATTTTTCTGTTAGAATATGATAAGGCCATAATTGATTTTACAAAAGCTCTAAATATCAATCCACAAAACGTAATGGCATATAATAACCGGGGAAATGCCAGGGCAAGGTCCGGAGACATTGAAGGTGCAATCTCTGATTACGACCAGGTAGTTTTATTAAATCCAGAACGTGTTAGTGCATATTTTAACAGGGCGTACATTAAAACACAAAGTGGAGATCTTAAGGGAGCTCTGTCAGATCTGGATATGGCAATCAGCTTAAATCCACAGCATGTAACTGCTTACTACTTAAGGGGTGTTACTAAAATCAGTCTTGGACAGGATGGGTGTGATGATCTCAGGCTATCTTACCAGATGGGTTATAAGGATGCGGAGAAGGATGTTTTGAAATACTGTAGGAAGTAGGTTTCAAATTTCAGGTTTCAAGTTCCGATTACTGTGAACTAATAACTCTTCACTCATAACTCATATCTTAAGTCTAATGTCTCATAATCTCATATCTAAGTTCAAGCGAATCAATCATGTCAGAAGCTAATTTCATAGCTTTGAAAGCAAATTCTTTACTTCTGTTTTCCAAATAGTTACTTAGCTGATTGGGATGATTTTTGTTTATATCTTCGGCCTCACTAATTATAATTTCCTGTTTTTCTATTTCGTTTGATTCAAATTGATTTCGAAGTTCTTTCCAGATT
>JAIOTT010000072.1 GCA_021106655.1 Bacteroidales bacterium | reverse complement strand
TGTTTTAATCTCCAGTCAACTGGATAAATCCAGTTGCAATTTATAACCAACGAACGAATTAACTACTCTCCTTCAGGAGGATGAGGTCATAACAAAAACTTACCCAGAGCACAGTTACAAACTACGCTCAACTGAGGATGATGAGGTGTAATTTGCACTTCGTGCGTCATTTACTTCGTGTCATTCATACCACTGAATGACTACCTAATGACCTCCTAATGACAACCTAATTACCACCTAATGATAACCTAATTACCATCGAATTACAATTGAATTACCATCGAATTACTATTATTTATTATATTAGCGGCTTATTATCTAAACAAATATTAACAAACAATAAAATAAACATGAAACTACTTTTAATCAGCAACTCCACCAATTACGGAGAAGAATATCTGGGATGGCCCAGAGAATATATTACAGACTTCCTGAAGACAACCAGCGTTAAGAGAATTTTATTTATCCCTTATGCCGGTGTTGGCCTGTCAGATGATGGGCTCTATAAGTCATTTGATGTTTATGAAGAGAGAGTTCAAAATGTATTTTCTGAGCTTGGATACGAGATATATTCCATCCACAAGGAGGAAGATCCAATACAAGCTGTTAAAAATGCTGAATGCGTTGCTGTTGGTGGTGGAAACACATTCCATCTGGTATATATGCTTCATAAATTCGGTTTGATGGAGGCTATCAGAAAACAAGCATTAAAAGGCCTGCCATATATGGGATGGAGTGCCGGTTCTAATGTTGCATGCCCAAGTTTGAAAACTACCAATGATATGCCCATAATCGAGCCTGAGAGTTTTGATTGTTTCAAATTAATCCCTTTCCAGATAAACCCACATTACCTGGATGCAAATCCTGAAGGCCACGGAGGAGAAACACGGGAACAGAGGATTGAGGAATTTCTCCTTGTTAATAAAGATATTTATGTCGTCGGCCTCAGGGAAGCAACACTCCTACAGATGGAAGGAGATAAAATTGAACTAAAAGGGAAAAGACCATTGCGACTGTTCAAGCATGGACAGGAACCAAAGGAATTTGAGCCTGGTGCAGACATTAACTTTTTATTATAAAATTGCACAAAGCAAATAACGATTACCGGGATTATACATTGATCAAAGGACCTCTAAAACTTGAAAAAATTGAGGTCATGCAGGGTGCTAATTACTTTAGCGGAGGCCCGGTTGTGTTATTGAGGTTAGACCTTGGCAGCTATGATGAAGTTTTCACTGATCAAATTCCAGGCTTTTATGAAAAATTAAGCAAGATTTTACCTACACTCTTTGAACACTATTGTTCTGTTGGAAAACCCGGAGGTTTTTTTATCCGTGTTAAAGAGGGTACACTACTTGGGCATGTGTGTGAACATATTGCAATTGAACTTCAAACCCTGGCGGGCATGGATGTTGCCTATGGCAAAACAAGAAGCACGCTTGAGCAGGGAGTTTATAACATTATTTTCAGATTCTTTGATGAGGTGTGTGGCGTTTATGCCGGAAAAGCTGCAATTAATATTGTTAACTCACTATTGAGTAACAAAACTTTCGATGTTTTTGAAGTGATAGAAAACCTGGTTCATATTCGTGAAGATAATCTTCCCGGCCCAAGCACACAATCTATCATTGATGAAACAAATAAAAGAAACATACCCTCTCTCAGGCTCGATTCCTATAATCTGATTCAATTAGGTACAGGTAAATACCAGAAACGCATAAGAGCAACTATTACTTCCGATACTAGCCTTATTGCCGTTGAAACAGCTGACAATAAACATCTCTCATACATCATGCTTAATGATGCAGGCATTCCTGTTGCAGAAACTATTAAAGCTAATACTCCGGATGATATTTTGTCGTTCAGAAAAAAAAATAGAAAATCGATCGTTGTAAAGCCAAATGATGCTTACCTGGGAAAGAATTCAATGCTTGACATTAACACAAAAGAAGAGATCACTCAGGCATTTGATTTTGCCAGCGAATTTGATAAAGATATTATTGCACAAGCTTTCATCAAAGGCAAATCCTATCGTTTACTGGTAATTGATTATAAGTTTGTTGCAGCAACTGAGCTTATACCACCAATAATAATTGGAGACGGAAAACATGACATTAAACAGCTGATAAGCGATCTTAACAAAGATCCTGAAAGACAATATGGTGATAAAGCAAAACTGTCGAAGGTAGAGGTTGACATTGTTACCGAAAGAATATTTAATTCCAAAAACTACTCCCTTGATACAATCTTGCCAAAGGGAGAAAAACTTATTTTAAAAAATTCAGGTAACCCTAAGTTTGGAGGAACATCAATTGATGTCACGGAAAAAGCACATGAATATAACCGCTTCATTGCTGAAAGAGTTGCGCATGTTATTGGATTGAATGTTGCAGGAGTAGATATTATCACTAAGGATATTGCAATTCCAATTGATAAAAATGAGGGAAAAGTGATCGAAGTGAATGCTGCTCCAGACTTTCGAATGCATATCAATCCGGCAATCGGGAAAAAGAGAGATGTAGCTAATGACTTGTTAAATATGCTATTCCCTCTGGAGAAAAAGAACAGGATACCGGTATTTTCTGTAACTGGAACAGCTGGAAAAACAATAGCTGTGAGCCTACTTGATTACTGCCTGAAGAATGCCGGATATGTCAACGGATATACAACTTCTGAAGGATTGTATATTTCAGGTCATCGTCTGAAATCAGGAGATATGACCTACCCTGAATATGCAAAATTTGTACTGAAAGACCCAACTATTGAATGTGCGATCCTTGAGACCTCAAGTAGAGGAATATTACAACAGGGACTTGGTTATTCTTATGCAGATTATGGAATTGTACTGAATATTAAAGATGACAATGTTGGAATGAACGACATAAAATATATTGAAGACCTTGCTTATGTAAAATCAGTAGTTGCTGAACAGGTTTATGAGGATGGTTATGCAATACTAAATGCTGATTACGAGCTGATACTAGAAATGCGGGAAAGAGTATATTCAAAGCTTGCTCTTTTCTCAACTAATGCAAATAACCCAGAAATTGCTAAACTTATTGCAAAAAAGGGTCTGGCAGTGTACATTGAGAACAATACTATTTATATTAGTAATAGAGGAAAAACATCAGGATTAATATTAATAAATGATATCCCTCTTACTAAAAATAAGAACCATGCGTTTATTATTGAATCATTACTTGGGACTATCACAGCTCTTACTGCGCATGGACTTACAAATGAACAAATTCGTAAATCTCTTTCAACATTTTCGAATTAGCTCATCTTCAAATTCTCAAAATTGTTAATATTTTGATTTTGGAAATTCTCAAAAACTTTAACATTTTTGCAGAAAGTTTGTTAGGTTGTAGGTTGAGAAATAGAAATTGGAAATTAGGATGAAGAAAATGGTTATATTAGATTCTTCCGAATTTTAGTCCTGATAGTTATCAGGATCAAATTTCAGGTTTGTCAAAGAATGTATAAGGTGGAAGTAGATTTTAAAATAATATGACAGAAAAAAATCAATATATAAGCAATGATACAAAAGGCAACTTAGTATTAATTGGTGGTGCAGAAGATAAGCGCCGGGATAAAAGAATTTTAAAAAGAATATTAAATCTGAATAATGCTGACAATATTGTTATTATTCCAAGTGCATCATCTTCTCCTAAAGGCATATCCGATGATTATTATTACGCATTCCGGAAACTTGGCGCCAAGAAAATAAATACTCTTGATATACGCAAAAAGAGTGAAGCTGACAAGATGGAGCATCTGGAAAAAATTGAAAGTGCGGAATTGATTTTCTTTACAGGTGGAGACCAGGTTAAACTTGTAAACATTCTCGGGAACACAAAACTCCTGAAAAATATCCTTATTAAATACAAGGAAGGTGCAACAATTGCTGGAACCAGTGCAGGAGCTGCAGCTGCATCAGATCCAATGATATATGACGGAGATTATCGGGGACTAACTAAAGGAAGCATTCAGCATTCTGAAGGATTTGGGTTCATTAATAACCTTACTATTGATACTCATTTTATTGCCAGGGGAAGGTTATTGAGATTATCGCAATTCCTGACAACCGGACTTAGTCAAAAAGGGATAGGACTGGGAGAAGATACTGCAATAATAATTTATCCTTCAGAACATTTTGAAGTGCTAGGAAGTGGAGTTGTAACTGTTGTTAACGGGAAGGATATTACATACAACAATTACGAAAAAATTGACACAAACAATCGTTTAAATATAAATGGTTTAAAAATTGGATTCCTCCATGAAGGCTGCATTTTTGACCTTAATGACTGGAAAGTTGTGAGCACATGTCTGGCAGACTATCAGCAGGTTCCGATTGAGATCATGACCCCAAGGATGAATATATAGTATCGGGTCACGAGTTTCGGGTCGCGAGTAGCGGGTTACGGGTCACGGGTAGCGGGTCACGAGTTGCATCCCATGACTCGTGACTCGTAACTGCAAGCAAATAAAACTACAAATGATATTAATAAACAATTATATTATCAAACAAAGATCATGAAACTCTTCAAAAACTGCGAACTATATACTCCTAATTATATAGGCAAGAAAGATGTACTTGTAGCTGCCTCAAAGATAATTGCTATTGATGAAAACATTTCTGTACCAGAAGGAATTACAATAGAAGTTATAGATGCAAATGGATTAAAGATGATACCCGGCCTGATTGATGGGCATGTCCATATTGCTGGAGCGGGAGGAGAAGGTGGCCCTGCAACGCGTACACCTGAAATGCAGCTAAGTCACATGCTGGAAGCCGGTGTTACAACTGTAATTGGATGCCTGGGAACAGATGGCATGACACGTAGTGTGGCTTCTGTGTTAATGAAAGTCAAAGCATTACGTCAGGAAGGTGTTTCTGCATGGATGTACACAGGTGCATATCAGGTTCCTACTCCTACCATCTTAGGAGATGTTGGAAAAGATGTTGCAATGATTGAGGAGATCATTGGTGTCGGTGAAGTGGCAATCTCTGACCATCGTACATCCTTCCCTTCTACTACTGAACTGATTCGACTTGCAGAACACACCAGAGTTGGGGGTATGCTTGGCAAAAAAGCAGGTATCGTAAATATCCATATGGGCGATGCAAAAGATCCTTTCAGACCAATTTATGATGCAGTTGAAAAAAGTGAATTGAAACTAACCCAATTTCTTCCTACCCATTGCAATCGTAACGATTACATCTTTGAAGATGCGAAGGAATATGGAAAAAAAGGCTATATTGATATTACAGCCAGCTCTTATCCCTATTTCCCACAATACGAAATCAAACCATCGAAAGCTATTGTTGAATTCATGAAGGCCGGCGTTCCTCTCGAGCATATAACAATGACATCCGATGGTTGTGGATCTCTTCCTGATTTTGATGAAAAAGGTAATCTTATTCAACTTGAAATGGGATATCCAAAATCGATATTCACCGAATTAATTGATGCAGTTACAGAGGAATGTCTGGAACTTGAAAAAGCATTGAAAGTTGTTACATCCAATGTTGCGGATATACTCAAACTGAAACAAAAAGGTAGAATTGAAACAGGGAAAGATGCTGATGTGGTGCTTCTAAATGATAATTTCGAGATCGTTCATATGCTTGCAATGGGTGAGTTTTTTGTAAAAAACTCAGAAATGATCCGTAAAGGTAGCTATGAGAGATAAATAATTACGGATTACGAATTTCTATTATATAACTGCACTAAAAAACAAATAAGATGTTCACCAACAAAGACATTGATCAAATAAACTCCAAAGGCATTGACATAAGCCAGATCAATGACCAAATAGAAAACTTTAAGAATGGATTTCCGGATATCGTCCTGATTGCAGCAGCAACAGTAAAAAAAGGAATTAAACCCAATGATAATACAGGAGCAGAAAAGCTATCAAAATTCTTTGATGAACATTCATTAGAAAATAATATTATCAAATTCGTGCCGGCATCAGGTGCAGCCAGCAGGATGTTCAAACACCTTCATGAATTCGTTGATTCAGGGGATTATGCTGAGGAATATCTTAAAGACCAGAGCTTTAATTCTGTTTATAATTTTATTGATAATATTAAAAACTTTGCATTTTATGATGACCTAAAAATTGTTCTTCAGAAAAATGGTTTTGATATTGATCATTGCATAAAGAGTAATGATTTTAAAACCGTAATAGAATTTCTCCTCTTGAAAAAAGGGCTCAATTATTCAAGTCTACCAAAAGGTTTATTAAAATTCCACAAATATCAGGAATACTCCCGAACCCCTGTTGAAGAGCATCTTGTTGAAGGTGCGAATCTATGCCGGGATGAAAACAATACTGTTAGAATACACTTTACTATCTCGCCAGAGCATAAAGAAAATTTCTTAAAACATATAGAGGAAGTTAAAGTAAGCTATGAGAATAAATTTAATGTGAATTATAATATTGAGTTTTCCATCCAGAAACCTTCCACTGATACTATTGCCGTGGATATGGAAAACAATCCATTCCGGGAAACAAATGGCACATTGGTGTTCCGTCCAGGTGGACACGGAGCATTAATTAAAAATCTCAACAACACAAAAGGTGAAATAGTTTTTATTAAGAATATTGATAATGTTGTTCCTGATAAATTAAAACCGACAAGTTTTCTTTATAAAAAAGTTATTGGAGGTTATCTTATTAAACTTCAAAATCAGATTGATGATCATCTCAAAGCTCTTGAAAATAATAAAGCTGACGACAGTAAACTTATGGAGATCAGGAATTTTACGGCAGATGAGTTGTGTATAAAGATCATTCATGATTTCAACAATCTCACTGATAAAGAAAAAACAGAATATCTCTTCAAAAAGCTTAATCGTCCGCTTAGGGTATGTGGCATGGTAAAGAATGAAGGAGAGCCCGGAGGTGGTCCGTTTTTTATTAGGAATACTGAAGGGGAAGAATCATTACAAATCATTGAGGCTGCTCAGATGGATCTTTCAAATCAAAGGCAAGAAGAAATAGTAAATAATGCAACTCATTTTAATCCTGTTGACCTTGTTTGCAATATTCGCAATTACAAAGGAGAGCAATTTAATCTACTTAATTATATTGATCCTCTTACCGGCCTGATATCTACGAAATCCAAAGATGGTAAAGACCTGAAAGCACAGGAACTTCCCGGTTTATGGAATGGTGCCATGGCCGACTGGATAACAGTTTTTGTGGAGGTACCGCTTGTCACTTTTAATCCGGTGAAAACGATCAACGATCTGCTGAGAGAGCAACACCATTATTAATTCCCACAGCGCTTTGCATCGATCTCCGGGATCCATGCATCAGTATATCCCAGTTTCACAATCTCATCCCTCACCCTTAAAGCCTCATCTTTAGAAGAAAATTCACCTACAATAAACCTTGTCAGGCCATCATCACCTTCACATAATCTAATATTCTTTAGTTTATTAAAATAGCTGATCTTCATATTCCCTGCACCTATCTGCACAGTATAAAACACTTCACTCCTCTCTTGAGAAGAACTCTTTTTATCAAGATTTAACAAATAATACAGGTCAAAATCATTACATCTGTTTTCATCAAGCAATGGAGTCCAGGCATCAGAATACCCTCGTGAGACCAGTTCATCCCTATATCTGACAGCCTCATCTCTTGTTGCAAAAACCCCAGCATAAAACCTTGGCAGACCATCAGGTGAGAAGCAAAC
>JAIOTT010000517.1 GCA_021106655.1 Bacteroidales bacterium | reverse complement strand
TATTGAAGATATTCCGCAAAATTCCCATTTTACATTCGATATTTTTATGACCCTTGAAGATGGGGATAAAATGTTCAGTAGCGACTGGATGGATAACTGGGGATGGTGTAATTTTCTGGTTTATTTCGAGATGCAAAATGAGTTTTCAAAACCCGATCTGGAAGCAAAGATTTGTAATTTAATGAAGGACCAGGGCGACCCCAATGCTGAATTAACTGTATTCACAGTTCAAAACCTAAAAGATATTCATCTCTATTCATCTCACTTTCTTGGTGATATTCAACCACAAAATAGCATCACCTACGTATTAATTTTTTCAGCCATTGGTCTCCTTATTTTACTTATTGCCTGCTTTAATTATATTAATTTGTTTACAGCGAATGCAACCACACGTGGAACCGAAATAGGAGTAAGAAAAGCTTACGGGGCCTCTCGAACTCAACTGGCTATGCAATATGTTTCAGAATCGTTTGTGGTACTTATTATTTCATTATGTCTTTCCTTAGTTATTGTTAAGGTTGGTTTGCCAATATTTAATGAACTTTCTGGTAAACACCTGTCATTTTCAATCCTGGCAAATATGAATATCATCCTTAGTATTCTGGGCATGATGCTAATCGTAGGCCTACTGGCAGGATGGTATCCGGCCCTGGTTCTTTCTTCCTATAGTCCTACCAAGGTTTTTAAGTCATCAAAAAATAATGCAGGTGATAAATTTCAATTCAAAAAAATACTTGTTGGTGCTCAATTCACCATTGTAATCATTCTAATTGCATGTGCAACTACTATGTTTCGTCAAATTAATTTTATACAAAACAAAAAATTGGGTTTTGACAAGGAAGCAGTAATTACAACTATTTTTGATTATGGCGATGAAGCAACATACAATATTCTCAAGCAGACGCTACTTGGTCAAAGCTATGTTTCAAGTGTTTCCGTTGCCAGCCGAATTCCATCAGGCTCTCTCAGTAATCAAAGTATTGTTTTACCAGAAGGTCAAACAGAATATATCCTAATTCCTTATGTACATGTTAACTTCGATTATTTCAAAACCCTGGGAATTGAAGCAAAGCAAGGAAGATTATTTTCTGATCAACTAAAAACGGATGCTACAGAATCCATTATTCTCAACAAAGAAGCTGTAAAACGTTTGGAAATAGAGGGAAATCCCATAGGGCAATCAATTAAATGTAATTGGCCAAAATCGACCCGGCGCATAGTTGGGGTTATTGAGGATGTTAACTTTGAATCGCTTTATAATAAAATTAAGCCTGCAGTTTTTTTAATCCACTACCCCGCCGTCTACCATTTGATCGTCAAAGTAAAGCCCTCCGATCTTATCGGTTCAATGAGGTCCGTTACTGAAATCTGTCAGGATATTTATCCCGATGAGGTGATTGAATTTAGTTTCCTTGATAATATACTGCAGCAACGCTATCAAAAAGATACAAAGACTTTTCAACTGATGGGATATTTTGCTGTATTGGCAATTCTACTGGCCTGCATAGGATTAATGGGTATGGCATCCTTTATCCTGGCTAGGCGAACCAAAGAAATTGGTACTCGTAAAGTGAATGGAGCCACTGTTTCCGAAATCATACAAATGCTTAATCAAAGCTTTGTAAAATGGATTGTTGTCGCCTTTGTAATTGCAACTCCAATAGCTTATTATGGTATGGAAAAATGGCTGGCCAATTTTGCCTATCAAACTTCGCTCAGTTGGTGGATATTTGCTTTGTCGGGAGTTATTACCCTGGCCATTGTATTGCTTACTGTTAGCTGGCTTACTTACCGGGCGGCAAGAAGGAACCCTGTGGAGGCCTTAAGATATGAGTAAAATGAATTGCGAAAAGTATTTCGTTGGAGTAACTAATCAGTGTATGCAAACAAGTTTAAATAACAGAATAATAAATAGATATGATTTCATGCAGAGTTCGCAAAGAGAAGCGCAATCCCGCATGTGCGGTCTTTGCGTGAAACATTGAATATCTAAAACCTTGACATACTACACATTTGCCTGCTTCGATGATGTTCTATCTCAGTATCCTGAAGTAAAATCCCACACACTATGTTATAATTATCATAATATTGAAGAGGTATTTATTGGTGAAAACAAGATAAAGGTCAAGGATGCCATATTTGCCAATGGCTCCTTTTTTGATTTTTTCTCTGTTAAGATGATCAGGGGAAATAAAAGCACTATCAATCAGCCAAACACTATGATGGTGACACCAGACATAGCAAAAGAATTGTTCCCGGAAAAGGATGCCATTGGTCAAACTGTCCTGTTAAGGTCATTCACCCGGAATCAGGATAGCTTAATTACATATACAATAGCTGGCACTATTGAACCCATGCCCCAAGCTTCGCATATTAAATGTGAAATGTTGTTGTCACAATTGGGTCAGCATGACGCATAACGTGTTGCAATATGGCATTAAGCAGATTGCAAGTAATTTTGTATCAAACCAATATAAACCTAAAATGGACGAAAAACGTTACAAATCAGCACTTCACCGCTTTTTGCAATATTGCGTGTTGATGGCAGTATTATCCATATTATTATCCCATTTTATTAATAAAAATATCCATATTGCTATAGTTACGCTTAAAATAATGAACATTAAACTCATTGTAAGTCCATTTTTTATCACAGAATTAAACATCATAATATTTATAATCATGTGAAAACAGGCAGAAGCAATTATAGATTTAGTATTACCAATAAAAAGGTTTTAAGTCCATTGATTTATTCTCAGACATGTCAAATATACGCTGTTCAATAGGAGGCGGCCCATACTTCCCTGATGCATTATTTGAAAATCCGTATCCTTCTTTTGGAATACCCAAAATATTGGCATCTAATTCATTATTCTTGTTTTCATCATGAAAATACAGGATTGTATATTTTCCGGTTGCAATACTATCAATAAGTATATTGGATTGATTGTTATCAATGTTTCCTGTAATTCTTTTTATCGTATTTTCTAACGTGTCTTTTAGTTCTATTACAACTTGTCCATTATTATTTTTTAATCCGTTAATTGTTATGTCAAGCTTATGATTTTTTACAATACATAAAGCATCTGATAATGAATTGGTAAAATTATTAATTTTTTGTATGAAAAGTTCTTCATTTATAATAACTGATTCAAGGTGT
>JAIOTT010000361.1 GCA_021106655.1 Bacteroidales bacterium | reverse complement strand
GGCAGAAACAATATCAGCAATAACATATTTTAAAACCTGTAGGTGTTTATTCATTTTTTATCAACTCTCTTTAACATAAATTAATTGAATATTATCAAGCAATATTTCGGCTTGATCAACTCCTTCATCTTTGGTGGCCATGAAAAGAATTTTAAAATCATTGGCATCAATTTCCTGGCTTACAACACTTGTCAGGTTTACATATATTTTATTCCATGTATCTTTTGGATTAATATAGAGTACATGTTTTTCAACAATATTAGATGAAGATTGAGCATACAAGCCAATCAAAAACTTGTTGTTTGTTTTGTAATTTAGTTCAAGAAATACAAAATTTCCATATTTTGGTAACTCAAAAGCATCAACAGATGCAGCCTTAAAATAGTTTTTATCATCAGTCAGATATATTGCGCCGGAAAAAGAGCCTTCAAATACTTGTCCGGGTAACGAGGTTTTTACAATATTTGTGTCGCTTCCGGAAATTTCTTCAATGGCAGGCAAACCAACTTCAAAATTTTCAACCCACACAAAAACATCGTCATTAGAATAAGAGGAGGAAACCTCAATATTTGTAATGCTGTCTTTTGTCAGGTTTATATCCTTGACAAATTCTTTATAAATCATATAGTAACTCCTGGTGCTGGCAATTCCATTAAGTTCTATGCCAGGCCTGATTTTAACACTATGGACATTTTCGTACAATACGGGAAAAGTAACCGGTAATTCAAATGCACCAACAAGATTGTTATCAATATAAACCCATGCATCTGTGATTGAATGAGATGCTGTTAATCCGATACCGGTGTTATTAGAAAATGAGATTGAATCAATATGGATATAAGCAGGTATTAATTCTTCACTCTCTTTTTTGCAGGAAATCAGGAAATATATACTGAAAAGTATAAATATTGTCAGATTTATCACCTGCCTGAAATAACTCATATTAGAATGGAATTTTATATTCTCCTTTGAGGAAAATTAACGAATTCAAATTTAGAATATTGCTTAATTATTCAATAAGTGAATAATTTTTTTAATATCCTAAGTGGCTGATATGCAAGGCAGTATTAATAATTTAGTTTATTAATTATTTTATATGCTACATCCAGAGCGGAATATCCATCATTAATTGTTACTGCCGGGATTAGATTGCGAATAATTGCATTTGAAAAACTTTGCAATTCAGTTTGTATGGCATTGATTGGGGTGATCTCAGGGTTTTCAAAATAAATTTGTTTGCTTCCTTTACCTTTTCCAAGGTCAATTACCATTGCTAAAGGATCTATATTAGAAGGGTCGACATTTTTTAAGCGTATTATCTCTGTTTTCTTGTCGAGAAAATCCACTGAGATATAAGCATCTTTCTGGAAGAACCTGGATTTTCTCATATTCTTTAGTGATATTCTACTTGCTGTAAGGTTAGCAACGCAACCGTTGTCAAATTCAATTCTTGCATTTGCAATGTCAGGTGTGTCACTAACACCTGTAACCCCACAAGCATGGATTTTTTTTATGTTTGATTTAACCACACTTAAAACAATATCAATATCATGTATCATAAGATCCAGGACAACCGGAACATCAGTTCCACGTGGATTGAACTGTGCCAGCCTGTGTGTTTCAATAAACATAGGTGTGTTTATATAATCTCTGGCTGCTGTAAAGGCAGGATTGAACCTCTCAACATGACCAACCTGGACTTTTACATTTGCTTCCCTGGCAATTTTAATTAATTGTTTTGCTTCTTCGGGAGAGGCAACCACCGGTTTTTCAATAAAAACATGTTTGAACTTTTTTAAAGATCTTACAGCACAATCAAAATGAGATAAAGTAGGAGTTACAATATCCACTACATCAACGTCATCTATTAAACTGTCAATAGAATTATACTTTCTGATCTTGAGTTCGTTTTCAACTTGTCTGGCGTTTTCTGTATCAGGGTCATAAAAGCCTGTTAATTCAAAATCATCTACCTGATCAATACACTTAATATGAATTTTCCCAAGGTGGCCTGCACCTAATACTCCAATTTTTAACATTTGCTTGTTTGTTTTTTATAAAATTTTTTGTTTTTGTAGATGGCTAAATTAGTAATTTCGTGAAATTATTTCGATTTGAGTAAACGTAAATTTTTAATTGTTTAAAATTTCCGTAAGCTTGTTACTTGTATACGGCTCCAATCCGTAACCGGTAACTCGCAATCAGGAACAATATTAAACAACTTATAATTCCAAATTCACTACATTAAATCTTATGATCGATACATTTAAACATAAGGGATTAAGAAAAAAATTAGTTCAAACAATAAAATCCAAGGGCATCAAAGATGAGAAGGTATTGGAAGCGATACAAACTATTCCGAGGCATTTTTTCTTTGATTCATCTTTCCTTGAGCAGGCATATGCTGATAATCCTTTTCCAATTGGATTCGGACAAACAATATCACAGCCATATACTGTTGCATTTCAAACAGAGCTTCTACAGATAAAAAAAGGGGATAAAGTTCTTGAG